>CAYMRG010000790.1:0-2088 GCA_964392555.1 uncultured candidatus Brocadiaceae bacterium | reverse complement strand
GGGCGTGCGCAATCGACGGCGACTTCTCGACGGGAACCGCCGCGCGCTCGCGAGAACCGCGCCGCTCAGACCTTCGGCTTCGGCGGCGGCAGGTCGCGCGCCGGGCACGCCGACTGCCAGCCCTGGCGGGCGTGTGCGCCGTCGCAGAACGGCTTGTTGGCCGAATGGCCGCAGCGGCACAGCGAGACGACGGTGCGCCCGCCGAGGCCGAACGCCTTGCCGGTCGCGTCGCACAGGGTCATGTCCCCTTCGAGGCGCAACGGGCCATGGTCGTTGACGGTGATCTTGGTGGTCATGGGGGCAGCGTAGTTCGCGATCGCGCCGCCTGGGCCGACAATCCCGATCAACCCGGGTGATGGCGCCACCATTTCAGGCGAACACGGCCACGGCGTCGACCAGCACGTGGGCCAGCACGTTGGCGGCGAGGTCGCGCCGCCGAACGAACGCGCAGGTCAGCACCGCGCCGCCCCAGCCGGCGAGCCAGAGATGCGACCAGCTCCAGGCGCCGAGGTGCGCGAGCGTGAACACGGCCCAGGTGGCCACCGCGGCCAGCGACGGGCTGCCGGTGGCTTCGCGCAGGCGCTGCAGCGCGTAGCCGCGGAACAGCACTTCCTCGGCGACGCCGGCGCGCACCACCGAGATCGCGAGCCACCAGGCCGGTGCCGCCCGCAGCCGGTCGATCTGCGTTGCCTTGGCACCTGCGGGTGCCGGTGCCAGGATCGCCAGCAGCGCGGCGAGGCCGGCGAGCGTCGCGACCGCGGTCGCCAGGCCCCAGAGCGCCGCCGACCAGGTCGGTGGGCGAACGCCGAGCGAGGCGAGCGGTCGCCGTTCGACGATGCGCACGTAGCCGAGGGTCAGCAGGGTCAGGCCCCAGTAGACGGCCTCGAGCAGCAGCCGTTCGCGATCGCCGGCGAACGGGTCGATCCAGCGCGGGAACGGCAGGCTGCCGACGCCGAGCGTCAAGGCCAGGCCGATCCATCGCACCAGAGACGGTCGCAGCGTGGTCATCGGCTCGCCTCCTGCAGCAGCCGCGTGAAGCGATCGAGGGCGCGGGTCGTGCGGCGGTGATCGCCGGTCGCCATCCGTTCGAGCATCAGGCCGTCGAAGACGGCGATGACGAGGGTCGCGCCGGTCGCGTTGGCGAATGGCGCGGGCAGGCGCGCTGCGACCAGGCGGACCCAGGCGCGCGGATCGCCGTCGCGCAGGTGCGCGTAGGCCGGTGGGTTCTGCGCCGCCAGGATCTGCGCTTCGTAGAGGATGCGCAGCAGCCGCATCGGCTCGCTGCCGGTGGCGTGCCGCCAGAAGCGCTGCAGCGGGGCGCCCGGACCGGGCGGCAGCTCGCGCAGCAGCGCCTGCAGGCGTTCGTGGGCGTGGGCGAGCAGAGCGCGCAGCAGCCCTTCCTTGCTGGCGAAGTGGAACACGAGCATCCGGGCGCTGGTGCCGAGCGCGGCGGCGAGGGGGCGCAGGGACAGGTCGGCGAGGCCGTGTCCGGCGACGTAGTCGATCGCGCCGGCGAGCAAGGCGTCGCGGCGTGGCTGGGGTGGTTCGGTGCGCGGGCGCGGCATGGCGCACGAGCATCGGTGTAACGATCGTTACAGTCAAGGCGGTCGGCGACGGACTCGACGGGAGCAACCCGGGCCTTCCCACCCGCGGCTCTCGGGCGTCGCGGTCGGCGACCTGCAGCCGCGGCACGTTTCCTCTACGCTGCCCGCCATGGTGTCGCCACGGCGCTCCGCCTGCATCCTGCTGACCGCGTTCGCCGCGAGCGCCTGCGGCACGCTGCGCCCCGAGGACGCGGCGATCGTCGCGCCGCTCGCGGCCGATGCGGCGCTCGCTGCCGACTACCCGGGCGCCGCGACGGTCTGTCCGGGGGTCGACCTCGGCGGCGAACGCAGCCTGCGCGAAGGCGACCGCGCGCTGTTCGGCATCGAGGTCGTGCAGGGCGACGCGGTGCACCGCCACCTGCTCGAGGTGATCGCGCACCGGCGGCGGCTCGGCGAGGACGTCGGCACGGCGCGGTTCGTGCCGGCCGCCGATGCGCCGGTGTCGCCGAACGTGCCCGATCGCATGACGCGGCTGTTCGACCTC
>CAYMRG010000789.1:0-2093 GCA_964392555.1 uncultured candidatus Brocadiaceae bacterium | reverse complement strand
CGCTGCCGTCTCCAGGGGCGACTACTACTCCCGCTCGCCAACGGCGAATCCGCTCACAACGCGAGGAAACGCGGGAGTAGTAGATCAGACCGCCGTGTCCGCGCGCAATTCCTGCACGGCGCGCAGCAACTCGGTCGCCGCCGCCACCACCGGCCCACCGAGGTCCGAAGCGCTCATCGCCGGCGCATCCGCCTCGCCGAAGTAGAGGCCGTCCGCGACCAGGAAGCTGAGCCGGATCCGCCCCGCAGCCGGCGGCGGCAGGCGTTCGCGGTCGAATGGACCGATCTGCGCGACCACCGCGCGGCCGGCGGCGAGCAGCGCGTCGACCTTGGCGCGCAGCGTCGGCAAGGGCTCGACCAGCGTCGGGTTGCCGTTCGCGTCGAGGTGGCGAACGCTGCCATCGGCGTAGGCCGCGAGCACGACCAGGCCTTCGGTCAAGGCGACCTCGACGATGACGCCGAACAGCTCCTTCGAGGCAACCGTGCGTCCGTTGCGGCGCAACCAGGTGCACGCCATCGCCCGGACACGGGCATCGAGGTCATGGTCGCCGACCAGCGCGGCGACGGCGGCGGCGTCCGGCCGGGCCGCCCCCAGCACCTGCAGCCAGGCGGGCGCCTTGGCGCGGTCCGCCGGCGCCGGCACCGGCAGCGTGTCGGCGAACAGGCCGGCGTAGATCGGACTACCGGAAGAGGGAGAGGACGGTTCGTTGGGTCGGCTCATGGGATCGAGCCCGTCATCCGGCGGGCGGCCCGTTCGTGGCAACGATTCTGCCTGCCGCTCGGCCCCCACCGCGAAGGTCCACCGCCGGGTATCCTCCCGCCGCCTTGGAACCGCACGCCATCACCTTGTGCCTGCAGCGCCTGCGCGCTGGCGACCGGGCGGCCGCAGACGACATGCTGCCGCTGGTCTACGGCGAACTGCGCGCGCTGGCGGGCCGCCTGATGCGCGGCGATCGCCCCGACCACACGCTGCAGCCGACGGCACTCGTCCACGAAGCGTGGCTCAAGGTCGCCCGCGCGCTCGAGGGCGGCGGCGGCCCCCGCGACCACCAGCATTTCCTCGCGGTCGCGAGCAAGGCGATGCGGCAGGTGCTGGTCAACCATGCCCGCGACCGCCGGGCGCAGAAGCGCGGTGACGGTGCGGTGCGGGTGCCGCTCGACGACGTCGTCGATGCGATCGAGGCGACCACCGGCGACATGACGCTCTGGAACGACCTGCTGGACCGGCTGGCGGAGCAGCACCCGCGCCCCGCACAGATCGTCGAGATGCGCGTGTTCGGCGGTCTGCTGGTCGAGGAGGTCGCCCATGCCCTCGACCTCGCCGAGAGCACCGTCAAGGCCGACTGGCGGTTCGCGCGCGCCTGGCTGCATGCGGCCATGCCGGAGGAACGGGCGTGACGGTCGGCTCCGGGCGCGCGATCCGGTGTGGATGGGGTCGTTCGCCATGACCTCGCGCACCGCCGCCGTCCATCGCATCTTCCTGCTCGCCATCGAGCGCTCCGGCGCGGATCGCGAGGCGTGCCTCGTCGAGCACTGTGGCGACGACCGCGCGCTGCGCACCGAGGTCGAAGCCCTGCTGCGGCACGACGCCGAGAGTTCCCTGCTCGACGAGGGCGACCTCGCGGCGGTCCGCAACGCCCTGAGCCCCGACGACGGCGGCGAGCTGCCGGAACGGATCGGCGCGTTCCGCATCACCGGTGTGCTCGGCCGTGGCGGCATGGGTGTCGTCTACCGCGCGGAGCAGGACCAGCCAGCCCGGCCGGTGGCCGTCAAGGTGCTGGCCCCGGGCCTCGGCGGCGCGGCGGCGGTCGCGCGGTTCGCGCTCGAGTCCGAAGCGCTCGGGCGGCTGCAGCATCCGGGGATCGCCCAGGTCTACGCGGCCGGCACCTACCGGTCCACGCATGGCGAACGCCCCTACCTCGCGATGGAGCTGGTGCCCGGCGTGCCGCTGCACCGCTGGGCCGAGCAGCAGCGACCGAGCCACGCGGAGCGCATCGCGCTGTGGGCCGAGATCTGCGATGCCGTGCACCACGCCCACCAGAAGGGTGTCGTGCACCGCGACCTCAAACCGGGCAACGTGCTGGTCACCGAAGA
>CAYMRG010000788.1:0-2094 GCA_964392555.1 uncultured candidatus Brocadiaceae bacterium | reverse complement strand
ATCCCGCCGATGCCGCCGCACGCGCGGCGCTCGATGCGCACTGGGACCGCCTCACCGGCAAGCATCCGGGAAAGCCGCAAACGCTTGAGGTCAAGGGACGGAAGCTCGTCGTTCCGCTGGCGTCCGTCGGTGTCGCGCGCTTCACAGGCGGCGAGCGGGGCGTCGCAGTAGATCTCGAAGAACCGTTCGGCGCCGACGATCTGGCGCGCTTCGGCGCGCTCGAACGCGATCGGCGAGACCAGCGCGATGATCGTGCTCGTGCCGAGGTCGAGGTTGAGGCGCGCGATCTCGGCGGCGCGACGCTGGTTCTCCCACCGGTCGGCGCCACTGAAGCCGAGGTCGCGGCTGATGCCCAGCCGCAGGATCTCGCCGTCGAGCACGTGGACGTGGTGCCGCGCGTCGAACAGGCGCTGTTCGAGCGCGTAGGCGAGCGACGACTTGCCGGCGCGCGGCAAACCGGTGATCCACAGGACGAACGGCTGCTGGCCGAGCCGCTGGCGGCGGTCCTCGGCCGTGATCGTGCGCTTCTGCTGCAGACGCACGTTGCTGCCGGCGTCGGCGCTGGCCTTGCGGCGCTTCAGCGCGTCGGCGGCGACCTTGCGTTCGACGATCATGCCGGCGGCGACCGTCGCGTTGGTCAGCCGGTCGATCAGGATGAACGAGCCGGTCGCGCGGTTCTTCGCATAGGCGTCGGCGGCCAGCGGCCGCGCGCTCTCGAGCCGCACGCGGCCGATCTCGTTCATCTGCAGCGAGTGCGCGGTCTCGCGCCGCAGCGTGCCGATGTTGACGCGATAGCGCACGTCGGTGACGGCGATCGGCGACGCGGCGGTGGTGTGCTTGACCAGGTACTGCTGGCCGACCTTGAGCGGCGTGGGGTCGAACCAGACCAGCATCGCCTCGAGCGCGTTCTCGAGCGGCGGGGCGTTGTTCGGCGCAACCAGCATGTCGCCGCGGCTGATGTCGATCTCGTCGGTCAGGGTGACCGTGATCGCCTGCGAGGCGAACGCCTCCTGCAGCTCGCCGTCGAAGGTCGTGATCGACGCGACCTTGCTCTGCTTGCCGGACGGCAGCGCGACGACCGGGTCGCCGACGCGCAGCACGCCGGACGCCAGCGTGCCGGCGTAGCCGCGGAAGTCCAGGTCGGGCCGCACGACGTTCTGCACCGGGAAGCGCAGGTCCTGCAGGTTGCGGTCGCTGGCGACGTGCACCGTCTCGAGATGGTCGAGCAGCGGCGAGCCCTGGTACCACGGCATGTTCGCGCTGCGGTGGACGACGTTCTCGCCCTTCAGCGCCGACAGCGGCAGGAAGTGGATGTCGCGCACCTGCAGGCGCGCCGCGAACTCGCCGTAGGCAGCGCGGATCTCCTGGAAGCGGTCCTCGCGGTAGTCGACGAGGTCCATCTTGTTGATCGCGATGACGAAGTGCTGGATGCCGAGCTGCGCGCACAGGAACGAGTGCCGGCGCGTCTGCTCGAGCACGCCGTGGCGCGCGTCGATCAGGATCACGGCGAGGTCGCAGTTCGACGCGCCGGTCGCCATGTTGCGCGTGTACTGCACGTGGCCCGGCGTGTCGGCGATCACGAACTTGCGGCGCTCGGTCGCGAAGTAGCGATAGGCGACGTCGATCGTGATGCCCTGCTCGCGTTCGGCCTGCAGGCCGTCGACCAGCAGTGCGAGGTCGATCTCCTCGCCGGTCGTGCCGAAGCGCTCGGACGCCTTGCGCGTCGCCGCCAGCACGTCGTCGAACACCATCTGCGAGTCGTAGAGCAGGCGCCCGATCAGCGTCGACTTGCCGTCGTCGACGCTGCCGCAGGTCAGCAGCCGCAGCATCTCGCGGTTGCCGTAGCGTTCGAGGTACTGGTCGATGCCCTGCCGGTCGATTTCCTTCGCGTACGACATCAGAAGTACCCCTCGCGCTTCTTCTGCTCCATCGAGCCCGCCTCGTCGTAGTCGATGACGCGGCCCTGCCGCTCCGAGTCGCGGCTGCGCAGCATCTCCTCGATGATCTTGGGCAGCGTGTCGGCCGTCGATTCCACCGCGCCGGTCAGCGGGTAGCAGCCGAGCGTGCGGAAGCGGACCATCTTCATCTCGGGGC
>CAYMRG010000787.1:0-2095 GCA_964392555.1 uncultured candidatus Brocadiaceae bacterium | reverse complement strand
GGCACGACCGGCTGGGAACTGCTCGCGATCCACACGCCCGGCCACGACCGCGGCCACCTGTGCTTCCGCGAATCGCGCTACGGCGCGATGCTGGTCGGCGACATGCTGTCGACGATCAGCACGATCATCGTCGATCCGCCCGAGGGCCACCTCGCGACCTACCTGCACAGCCTCGAACGGCTCGCGCAGAGCCCGATGACGACGCTCTACCCGGCCCACGGCCCGGCGCTGCGCGACGGCCAACGGCTCGTCAAGCAGTACCTCCGCCACCGCCGCCAGCGCGAGACCAAGCTGGTCGAGGTGCTCGGCCAGGGCAGCGGCACGGCCGAGGAGCTGCTGCCGAAGGTCTACTGGGACGCGGACCCCAAGCTCTACCGCTTCGCCGCGCGTTCGCTGCTGGCCGGCCTCGAGAAGCTGCAGGAGGAAGGGCGCGCCGGGCTGAACGACGGCCGTTGGTCGCTGCGGACGCCGGGCTGATCTGCCGCCCCTGCCAGGCGCGGCCGGCTACTGCAGCACGAAGCGGCGCGGCGGCGGGATCTGCAGCCACGGCGCCTGCAGCGTCGGGTCCGGCAGCGCGAGCAGCTGCACCGTGAAGTCGAGGCCGAGGTAGAGCGGCGAACTCGGCACCTGCCAGGTGTAGGACTGCTGGAAGCGGTAGATGCCGCCGAGGATCAGGTAGGCGGCCGGATCGACGTAGACGTGCCACGGCGCCGGGCCGAGCAGCGGCGTCGCCGCCGTGACGCCGAACACGAACAGGCCGGCCAGCCCGTTCGGCAGATCGACCTGGAACTGCACCGGCGCGCCCATCAGCACGTCGTCGGGCACCACGGTCATGCTGCCGAGCTGCGGCGCCGGCAGCGCGCCGACCTGCTGGACGAACGCGCCCGGGGCGGCGACGTAGCAGCCGTTGGCCGTGATCGGCGCCGCGGCCGTGCCGGCCAGCGAGCCGCCTTCGAAGGCGCAGCCGGTGCAGACGATCGGCGCCGCGCCGAGGCTCGTCACCGCGCAGTTGACGAAGCGCGAATCGGTGACGGTCAGCAACCCCGCCGCCGCGGTGGCGAACGCCACGTTGCCGCCGACGCAGCGCAGGTCGTAGACCAGCAGCGGCCAGCTGCCACGGCCACCGGCGATCGTCGCGTCGCCGGCCAGCGACAGATCGTCGAGCTGGCCCTGGACGAGCGCCGTCGGGCTGCCGAGCGCGAGCGCGGTGCCGCCGACGGGAGCCGCGAGGTCCCAGGCCTGCCAGGTCGCCCACGTCGAGTTGGTCGGCGAGCCGTCGACCGTGACGCAGGTCGCCGCGCGCACGCGCACGCGCGAGCCTTCGCAGAGCACCCAGCGATCGGCGGCACCGACGCGCGCGAGCCGGATGCCGATCGTCGCCGCCTCGATCGTGAGCCGATCGAAGGTGAAGCGCGACGTGCCGCCGCTGCCGGTCGGGCCGACCGTGAAGTCGAGACCGACGGTGGCGCCGCGGATGTCGCACTGGTGCGCTTCGAAGATCGTCGTGCGGCCGGATGGCGACTCGTCCTGCGCGATCGCGGTCGGGCAGCCGACGAACTCGCAGCGTTCGAGCACCGCGCGGCCGAAGCCGCCGTTGGTCACACAGCGCACGCGCAGTCCGAACTGCGCCTGCTGCTCGAACCGCACGTTCTGCAGCGCCGCACCGGCCTGGCCGGTGACGTCGGTCTGCAGCACGTCGACGCCATAGGGTCCGCCGTGGAAGACGAGGTCCTGCAGCGACAGCGAATTCGCCGGCGCCTGCAGGCCGTGGCTGAGGTTGGTGCCCGAGAAGTCGAGCATCGGACGGTCGCCGAAGCCCTTGATCAGCAGGCCGTAGATCGTGTCGGTCACCGGCGCCAGGTCCTGCTCGATCGTGATGACCGGCGTGTTGTTGCCGTCGATGTCGATCCAGGTCACGTCGGTCGTGCTGCCGGTGCCCGGGATCAGGCTGAGCTGCCCCTGTTCGGCCGCCGACAGCTGGCTGAACGCGAGCTGGCCGTTGTGCAGCAGGATCGCCTCGTTCAGCGACAGCAGGCCGTCGCCGAGCGTGCCGTGCGACAGCGGGTCGTTGACGAACGCCACCGCGTGGAACGGC
>CAYMRG010000786.1:541-2107 GCA_964392555.1 uncultured candidatus Brocadiaceae bacterium | reverse complement strand
GTGGTCGATCTCGAGCCGGACCGGTTCGCCGCGGCGGCGCTTGACCAGCTCCTTCTCGATCGAACTCATCAGGTCGGTGCCCTGCACCTCGTCGACCTCGAGGTTGCCGTCGCGCGTGACGCGGAAGGCGCTCGCGTGCACGACTTCGAGGCCGGGGAACAGCTCGGCCAGGTACTGCTGCACGACGTCGGCCGTGAACACGTAGACGCGCTGGCCGTCGAGCTCGGGCACGCGCAGGATGCGCGGCAGCACGCGCGGCACCTGGACCACGGCCATGCGGTGCGTGCGCCGCGTCTGGCGCGGGTCCAGCATCAGCACGACCAGGTTCAGCGACTTGTTCAGCAGCACCGGGAACGGGTGGGCCGGGTCGATCGCCAGCGGCGTGAGGATCGGGTAGATCTCCTTCTGGAAGTAGCTCGCGAGCCACTTCTGCTGCGCCGCGCTCATCAGCCGGATCGGCCGGAACTCGATGCCGGCCTTGGCCAGCTCGGGCAGCAGCAGCTCGCGCCAGGTGCGGTGCATGTCCTGGGCGAACGTGCGCGTCTCGGCGCGGATGCGCTCGAGCTCTTCGAGCGGCTTGAGGCCGTCGGGGTTCTCGCCGGACAGGCCCGCGTCGACCAGCTCCATGACGCCGGCGACGCGGATCTCGAAGAACTCGTCGAGGTTGGTGCTGCTGATGGCGAGGAACTTGATGCGCTCGAGCAGCGCGTTGCTGGGGTCCTGCGCCTCCTCGAGCACGCGGCGGTTGAAGCCGAGCCACGACAGTTCGCGGTTGACGAACAGCGTCGTCCGGTCGGGCGGTGCGCCCGCGCCATTGCCCGAACCCGCGCCATTCCCCGAACCGCCCCCGCCACCCGCACCGGCCCCCGCCGGGCCGTTCGGGTCGCCGCTGCCGCCGCCGCCGCTGGGTTGCGACGGGGGACCGTCGGGCTGCCGCAGCTGGCGACCGAGGGTGTCCTCGAGGGCGCGTGCAGGCAGGAATTCGGGCAGTTCGGACATGGCGGGTAGTGGGCGTGCGGCTCGGCCGACGCTATCGGCATTCCGATTCGAGCCGCCGGCCCCCAGGTGGGCCACGGGGAAGCCTTTCTTAACCCACGCTTCACGAAGTCGCCGAGGGGGCGGCCCGGTCCCAATTGGGGCCCATTTCCTCAACTCTGGTCAAAGCATGGGGTTCCGCGACCGATCCGCGTCTGTCGGGACGGCCCGATCAGCCCAGAGGGAGACCACACCGTGCATCTGAACATCGAGGATCTACTGCGTTCCATGGTCGGCAAGGGAGCTTCCGACCTCCACATCAAGGCCGGCAGCGCGCCGGGCTTCCGCGTCGACGGCGAGGTCCAGCAGCAGGAGGACTATGGTCGCCTGCCGCCCGAGGTGACCGCCGAACTGGCGCGCCAGCTGATGTCGCCGGAGCAGTGGGAGCGCTTCCTGAAGGAGAAGGACATCGACTTCTCCCACGCGGTCAAGGACCTCGCGCGCTTCCGCGTCAACGCGCTGCACCAGCGCAACGCCGTCGGTCTGGTCGTTCGCCAGATTCCCGACGAGATCCCGGACTACAAGCGCCTC
>CAYMRG010000786.1:0-531 GCA_964392555.1 uncultured candidatus Brocadiaceae bacterium | reverse complement strand
TCGACCTCGCCGCCAAGCCGCGCGGGCTCGTGCTGGTGACCGGGCCGACCGGCTCCGGCAAGTCGACGACGCTCGCGGCGATGATCGACTTCATCAACCAGACCGAGCACGGCCACATCCTGACGATGGAGGACCCGCTCGAGTTCGTCCACCCGGACAAGAAGTGCTTCGTCACGCAGCGCCAGATCGGCACGGACTGCAATTCGTTCCGCGAAGGCCTGCGCCGGGCGCTGCGCCAGGATCCGGACGTGATCCTGATCGGCGAGATGCGCGACCTCGAGACCATTTCGATGGCGATCTCGGCCGCCGAGACCGGCCACCTCGTGTTCGGCACGCTGCACACGACCAGCGCGATCTCGACCGTCGACCGCATCATCGACGTGTTCCCGACCGACGCGCAGCAGCAGGTGCGCGTGCAGCTCGCCGGCACGCTGCAGGGCGTGATCTCGCAGACGCTGGTGCCCAGGGTCGGCGGCGGCCGCGTCGCCGCGCGCGAGATCCTGGTCGCGACCGATGCCGTGCGCTCGCTGG
>CAYMRG010000785.1:0-2121 GCA_964392555.1 uncultured candidatus Brocadiaceae bacterium | reverse complement strand
GCTCGGCGTCGTCGGCCAGGTGATCCCGTGGAACTTCCCGCTGCTGATGGCGGCGTGGAAGCTCGCGCCGGCGCTCGCCGCCGGCAACACGGTCGTGCTGAAGCCCGCCGAGACGTCGCCGTTGACGGCGCTGCGGCTGTGCGAGGTGTTCGAGCAGGCAGGGCTGCCGCCCGGCGTCGTCAACGTCGTCACCGGCGACGGCCGCACCGGCGCCGCGCTCGTGCGCCATCCGGGCCTCGCCAAGGTCGCGTTCACCGGCAGCACCGAGGTCGGCAAGGAGATCCAACGTGCGGTCGCCGGTCGCGGCGTCGAGCTGACGCTCGAGCTCGGCGGCAAGGCCGCGCACGTCGTGTTCGAGGACGCCGCGCTCGACCAGGCCGTCGAAGGCGTCGTCCGCGGCATCTTCTTCAACCAGGGCCACGTCTGCTGCGCCGGGTCGCGCCTGCTCGTGCAGGAGAGCGTCCACGAGCTGTTCGTCGCCAAGCTGCGCCGCCGCATGCAGCGCATCCGCGTCGGCAACCCGCTCGACAAGAACACCGACATGGGCGCGATCCACTCGGCGGCGCAGCTCGCGCGCATCCGCGAGCTGGTCGCGGCCGGCGAGGGCGAGGGCGCCGAGCTGTTCCAGCCGGCCTGCGAGCTGCCGGCGAACGGGTTCTGGCACGCGCCGAGCCTGTTCACGAACGTCGCGCTGAGCCACCGCATCGCCCGCGAGGAGATCTTCGGCCCGGTGCTGACCGCGATGACGTTCCGCACGCCCGAGGAGGCGGTCGAGAAGGCCAACAACACCGCCTACGGCCTCTCCGCCGGCATCTGGACCGACAAGGGCGCGCGCATCCTGTGGCTCGCCGAGCGGCTGCGCGCTGGCGTGGTGTGGAACAACACCTACAACCGCTTCGACCCGGCCGCGCCGTTCGGCGGCTTCCAGGAGTCGGGGTTCGGCCGCGAAGGTGGGCGACAGGGCCTGCGCGCCTATGTGCGGCTGCGCGGCGGACTGTCGCCGGGCTGAAGGGGCGCCGTGCGACGGCTCACGCCGTGGGCCCGCCAAACGCAACGAGGCCGGTGACCTCGCGGTCACCGGCCTCGTCGACTCCTGACGCGAAACTCTCAGCCCTTCGGCTTCGGCGCAGGCTTGCCGGCCGGCGTGGGGGCCGGGGCAGCGGGCTTCGGCGTGGGGGCAGCGGGCTTCGGGGCGGGAGCGGCGCCGGGCTTCGGCGCATTCTGACCGGGCTTCGGATTGTTCATGATGAGTCTTCGGACGGTTGCTTGGCCGCGTGGGAACGCGGCGCCCCACCAGGGCAACTGCGGTGCCACGGTCCCGGGTCGCGCTAGAGGCACCGCGTCAAGTGACCAAAATGCGCGGGTTTGCATTCGCTCGCGCGAGTCGCCGCGAACCGGGCGGGTCGGTCGCTTTCGGCAGCTTGCTTCCGATCGCGACCGGCAGGAGCATGCCGAAGTCGAATGCTCCTGCGCACGCTCGCCGCGTTGCCTTCGCCGTTGCAGCGCCGCGTCGAACACCTGCTCGCGGCCGCGCCGGTTCGTTTCGTCGCGACGACGGAGCCGCTCGCCGCGGCGATCGACCAAGGCCTCGGCGACCTGCTGCTCGTGCACCGCGCGCGGCTCAAGCCCACAGTCGAACGCGCGCTGGCGCAGCAACGCGTTGCCGGCCACGCGCCCGATGTGCTGGTGTTCGTCGACGACGAGGATCCGGTCGCGCGCGCGCAGCTGCTCGGCAGCGGCGTGCTCGCCGTGTTGAACGGTTCGCTCGACGATCCGGCGCTCGCCGAGGCGCTGACGGCGCTGGTGCAGCGGTCGCGCGCGGCGGCCGTGCAGCGCGTGCGCGCCCTGCGCGGCGAACCGCCGGCCTCGCTCGCCGACTTCGTCAGCGACAGCGACGACATGCAGCGCCTGCTGGTGGTCGCGCGGCGGATGGTCGACAGCGACGCGACGCTGCTGCTGCTCGGCGAGACCGGTGTCGGCAAGGAGCGGCTCGCGCGCGCGATCCACGACGAGGGGCCGCGCCGCGACGGCCCGTTCGTCGCGATCAACTGTGGCGCGTTGCCCGAAGCGCTGCTCGAGAGCGAATTGTTCGGCCACGAGCGGGGCGCGTTCACCGGCGCG
>CAYMRG010000784.1:0-2132 GCA_964392555.1 uncultured candidatus Brocadiaceae bacterium | reverse complement strand
TGCGGCCGGGTGCGTCGATTGCCCGCAGCTCTCACCGGGCGCCGCGTCCGCGCGGGCTGGCCGCCGCGCTCATCGGCTTCGCCGCCATGGCGGCCTCGGCCACCTGGTGGCTGGGCAATCCGACCGACCTGCCCCCGCCGCGCGATGACCGGGCGATGCCGGCGGTGGCCGACGCGACCGCGCCGCCGGCCGTCGGCGCATTCGCGGCGCCGCTCGTCGAGACCGCGCAGCCGACGTCTTCGGACGGGGCGCCGCGCTCGGCTGGAGCGAGCGTGGCGGCGCTTCGCATCTGCGGTTCGGACCTCACCTACGAACTCGTCGGCCGATGCATGATCGAACGCGGCGCGGCGGCAGGGCACCCGGCGGTCTGGGAGTCGGCGCCCGCCGCGATCGCGCTGCATCGCCTCCGCGAGGGACGCTGCGACATCGCGCTGCTCGAGGAACGGCCCAAGTGCAGGCAACCGGGCCTCGAGACCGACGACCTCGCGAGCTGCGTCGCCGACGAATGCGTGCTCGCCGTCCTCGCGTCGCCCGGAACCGTCGAACGGATGACGACCGCCGAAGCCCGACGCATCCTCAACGGCACCGTCGACACGTGGCGGCGCATCGGCGGCCCCGATCTCGCCGTCGACTGGCGCGGCATCGGCGATCGGCCGGTCAGCCTGCTCGACTCGCTGTTCCGCTTGAGGGGCCGCACGCGCGCGATGCCACCCGGCGACCACGGCGACGCGGCGGTCGTCGCGGCGGTGCGCGCGAACCGCGGCGCGTTCGGCATCGCCGATCTCGCGTCGCTGCAGCCGGCCGACCTCGCTCCGGGAACGGGACGGCTCGCTGTCGCGATCGACAACATCGCCTGCAGCCGTGACGAATATCGCAACGGCCGATATCCGTTCGGCCTGACGACCAGGGCCGTGTGGCAACGGGGTTCGGTGGCCGAGGCGTTCCTGCGCGACGCGACGCCGCCGTAACGGCGATCGGGAAGGCGCCGAATTTCGGCAGTGGAAGGCCCAGCGATGCTTCCGCAGGAGAGGCGGTGACTCGATGGGAGCGGCATGCGCTCTTCCCAGCCCGCACTTCTCACCGCCACCATGACCGGACACGCCGCGTTCGCCGCCCTGCGGCGTCGGGCGAGCGTCGGCGGCGCTCGCGCGCTGCGCGCGCTCCCTGCCAGCGTGCTCGGCGGCGCCACGGCCCCGCCTTCGCCCGCCTCGGTCGCCCCCCTTGCCGGGCGACGAAATCGACGCGCCCTGGCGCGGCGCTTGGTGGTAATGCGGGCCAACCAGGTCTAGGTCACGTCCCAGCCGTGCCACCTCAGCCGCCCCGTGGACATCAGAATCTACGAGGCACAGGGATCTGTGTGCTCGTCAGAGCCCGAGTGCCGCGTGCACGGCCAGCGTCGCCGACGAGCGGTTCAGCGTGTAGAAGTGCAGGCCTGGGGCGCCGTCGCGCAACAGCGCACGCCCCTGGTCGACCGTCCACTGCACGCCGGTCGCCACCACCGCGGCAGCATCCGCAGCGACGATCCGCAGGCGGCGATGCAGTTCCTGCGGGATGCGCGCGCCGCACATCTGCGTGAAGCGCTCGGTCTGCCCGACGTTGGTCACCGGCATGAGGCCCGGCACGATCGGCACGGTGATCCCAGCCGAACGAGCCCGACGCGTGAACGCGCGGTAGTCCTCGTTGTCGAAGAACAACTGCGAGATCAGGAAGTCCGCGCCCGCATCGACCTTGGTCTTGAGGTTCCGAAGGTCGGCCTCGAGGTCGCGGTTCTCGACGTGCCCCTCGGGGTAGCACGCGGCACCGATGCAGAGTGAGTCTTGGTGGCGATCACGCAGGAATGCGACGAGCTCCGATGCATGCGTGAACCCGCCCGATACCGGCTTGAACGTACTCTCGCCCTTCGGCGGATCCCCGCGCAGGGCCAGGATGTTGGCGACCCCGCAATCGACCAGGCGCCTGACCACCTCGCCGATCTCGTCACGGGTGCTGCCGACGCAGGTAAGGTGCGCCATGGTGCGGACTCCGAGCTCGCGCTGGATGCGCGCAACCAGCTCGAGCGTCCGATCGCGGGTGCTGCCACCTGCCCCGTAGGTCACGGAGACGAACGATGGGCGGCAGGGACGGAGTTCCTC
>CAYMRG010000783.1:0-2133 GCA_964392555.1 uncultured candidatus Brocadiaceae bacterium | reverse complement strand
CCGGCCCTTACCAAGGCGCCTCGGGATCGCGCTACCCTCTGCCGCTCCACCCGGAAACGAGGAGACGCCATGCCGTTCGCCAGCCGCTGTCCATCGCTCCTGTTGTTCGTGCTGGCGGCGGTGTCGCAAGCACAGCAGCCCACCGCCGCGCCCGACCTGTCCGGCACCTGGTTCACGACCCGTGGTGTCGTCGAGCTGAAGCTCACCGGCGAGGCCGTCGAAGGGCGTTACGGCGACGAGCGGGATCGTTCGTTCGCCGGCAAGCGCCACGGCGATGCCATCGAATACACCGCCACCGAAGGGCAGGCCGAGCTTGCCGGCACGCTGAAGCTCGATCCTTCCGGCCACCGACTGGCCGGGGATTGGCGCGCGGCGCGCGGCAACGGCGAATGGCGGTGGTGGCGGCACGACCCCGCGACCGAGCGCGGCGAGCTCGCGGAGGTCGCCGGCTACTGGCGGACCAGCTGGGGGATGCTCGAGCTGCAGCAGAAGGGCGGCGAGTTGTCCGGGGGCATCGGCGCGCAGGGTTGGTACACGGTCACCGGCAAGGTGGTCGGCCGCCACATCACGCTGCACTACGCGTCGCCGTTCGGCGCCGGCGACTGGTGGCTCGATGTCGACGCCGACGGCAAGGCCGCGTGGGGCGGCGCGACCAACGAACGCGGCCAGTGGTCGCTGCAGGCGCAGCGCGTCGCGGGCGCTGGGCGCGAGGCCGATCCCGTCGCCGGCAAGATCGTCTCGGGCATCGCCGCCAACCGGCTGGTCTACCACGTCCACGCGCCCGAGGGCTGGCAGCCCGGCACCGCGCTGCCGCTGTTGGTCATCCTGCACGGCTCCAACTACGCGTCGAGGCCGTACGTCGAGGGCATTGCGGCCAGCGACTTCGGTGCGCGCTACCTCGTGCTCGGCATCGACGGCGAACGCTGGAACGAGGGCAGCGCGGCCGACGATCCGCGGCAGAACTACACCTACGTGAACTTCATGGGGCGCAGCACCTACGAGGGTTACCCCAACACCGACCGCGAGAGTCCGGCGCTGGTCGCCGAGCTGCTGCGCGCGGTGCAGCAACGCTGGCACTGCCCGAAGACGTTCGTCGGCGGCCATTCGCAGGGCGGCTTCCTGACGTGGTTCTTCGCGATGCACTATCCGGAACTGGTCGCCGGCGTGTTCCCGATCTCGTGCGGGCTGGTGATGCAATGCGAACCGGACGTGTTCGCCGACGCGACGTTGCGTGCACTGCAGCGCAAGGTGGCGATCGCGGTCGTGCACGGCCGTCGCGACCCCAACGTGCCGTTCGCGCAGGGCGAGGCGGCGTGGCAGAGCTGCGTCGAGGCGGGCTTTCCGCGGCTGCGGTTGTTCGCCAACGGCGCGGGCCACGGGTTCTCGAGCCTGGCCTGGCAGGAGGCGGTGACGTGGCTCGAAACGGTGACCGGCGACGACGTCGAGGCGCTGGCGAAGCTCGGCGATGAGGCGCTCGACGACGACCGGGCGCGCGACGCGACCGCCGCGCTGGCCTCGCTGCGCGAGCTTTCGTCGGCGGCCGCCAAGCGTGCGGTCGCGGCGCTCGCGCCGAAGATCGATGCGGCGGCGCGGGATGGCGTCGCGCGCTTCGCACCGCTGCTCGACGCTCCGGGCGACGGCGCGTGGATCGACGACTTCCTCGCGTTCCGCGACGGCTTCGAGTTCGCCGACGCCGCGCGCGACGTGATGGCCAGGTTCACGGCGTTGCGCGCGGCACAGACCGAGCCGGCGACGAAGCTGTTCGGTGAAGCGCGCGGCCTGTTCCAGAAGGGGCAGCGCGACGAGGGCTGGGCGAAGTACGAAGAGCTGGTTGCGAAGTGCTGGGCGAGCCCGCTCTATCGCCGCGTGCGCGGCTGGCTCGACGACCGCTGAGTCTCGGTCCGGGCGAAGTGCCCTGCGCGGCGCGCCGCGGCGACCCTGCGCGCCGGTGCGATCCGCGGCATGATCCCGGGCCGCGCGCGGCCACGTCGGCGGCGCGCGACCACGCCACGCCGAGGAGTCGCCATGATCGTCAAGGGAATCGTCATCACCGCTCTGCTCGCTTCCACCCCGTTCGCGCTCGTCGCCACGCAGGAGCCCAAGGCGACCGACGCGCAGGCGACGACCGCGAAC
>CAYMRG010000782.1:0-2136 GCA_964392555.1 uncultured candidatus Brocadiaceae bacterium | reverse complement strand
ATACAGCGAGCCGAGGTACTGTTCGGTCCGCGCCGCGTCGAGTCGCAATTCGACGTCGTCACCGTGACGCTGCCGCAGTCGCTCGTAGAGCTGCGCCGCGCGATCGAGCAGCGTCTGGCGCAACGGCACCGTGCCCGGCGTCGCGGCGAGCCCTTCGTGGCCGATCCGCGACAGCATCTCGTCGACCGCGGTGCGCGCGTCGCGGAAGTCGGCGGCGGCCACGGTGCGCTGCGCGGCCAGATCGCGGTTGGCGCGTTCGAGCTGTTCGTTGGCGGCCTGCAGGCGACGGTTGCTCTCGGCCTGCGACCACCACAGCACCAGCGGGAACTGGCAGGCTAGGACCAGCGCCGCCGCGCCCGCGACGGTCCAGACCGGATGCCGCTGGCAGCCGCGCACGAACCGCATCGCCGTGCCCAGTGGCCGTGCGCGCACCGGCTGGCGCGCCAGCACCGCTTCGAGGTCCATCGCGAACTCCGCCATCGACGCATAGCGTCGAGCGCGGTCGCGATCGATCGCGACCTGGCAGACGACGTCGAGGTCGCGCGGCACGCTGCGGTTGTGCGTGCGCACGCTGCGCGCGCCGCCGGCCAGGATCTGCTCCTTGAGCCGTTCGGTCGAGCCCGCTTCGAACGGCAGCCGTGCCGCCAGCAGCTGGTAGAGCACGACGCCGAGGCCGTAGACGTCGACGCGTTCGTCGACCGCCTCGCCGCGCACCTGCTCCGGCGCCATGTAGGCCGGCGACCCGACCTGCGCCTCCTGCCGCGTCAGACGCTGCTGGTCCTGCACGTGCGCGAGGCCGAAGTCGAGGATCAGCACCTGGCCCTGCGGCGTCACGATCAGGTTCGACGGCTTGAGGTCGCGGTGGACGATGCCGCGTGCGTGCACGTAGCTCATCGTCGTCGCGACCTGCAGCACGAGCCGCACGCACGCTTCCCAGTAGCTGCCGCCGAATGGCCCGGTCGCCTCGCTGCCCGGCGCGTCCTTGGCGAACGGCGACCGCAGCTCGCTGCCGCTGGCGCGCGCGACGTCGCGATCGCGCATCGGCGCCAGCAGCACGTCGATGGTGTGCCCGTCGACGTATTCCATCGCGAACCACGGCACGACGCCTTCGGTGCCGACCACGAGGATCGGCACGATGCCGGGGTGCTGCAGCCGCGCGATCGTCTCGACCTCGCGGCGGAAGCGCTCGCGCGCGTGCTCGGACAACAGCAGCTCGGGCCGTACGACCTTGAGCGCGACGCGGCGCTGCAGGCTGGTCTGCTCGGCGAGGTAGACGACGCCCATGCCGCCGGTCGCGAGCTGGCGGATGACGCGGAATTCGCCGTAGCGCTGCGGCTCGACGACGGGCGGCGGCGGCGTCAGGATGCCGAGGCGCCGCAGCCGCTCGAGACCTTCGCGGAGCTGGGGCGCCTCGGTCTGGTGTGCGGCCAGGAAGTCCTGCAGCCCCGCTTCGCCGTGCTGCTCGAACGCCTGCACGGCCGAGGCGAGCAAGCGCTCCGCCTCGTCACCGCCAGCGGAAGCATGGGACCGGTCGGCCACGGCGTGGGCAGGATAGCCGATCCCGATCGCGCGGGTCTGCTGACAGGACGGTGTCAGGATGGCGCCGGCAACATGGGCGGCATGGAAAGCACGCAGATCGTCACCGTCGTCACCACCCCCCGCCTCGCCGAGACCCGCCGCTTCTACGTCGACCTGCTCGGCTTCGAGGTCACCTTCGAGCACCCCGCCTACCTGGGCCTCCGCGCCGGCGCCGCGGGCGCACCGGAGATCGGCTTCATGCGGCCCGACGACGACGCCCCGGAGGCCTTCCAGGGCGCCGGGCTGTGGCTCAGCGTCGTGGTCGCCGACGCCGACGCCGAGTGCGCGCGCCTGCGGCGGGCCGGTGTCGCGATCCGGGACGATCTGGCGGACATGCCCTGGGGCTGCCGGCGGTTCACGGTCGTCGACCCCAGCGGCGTCGTCGTGATGGTCAACCATCCGATCCCGGTCGCCGTGGATTACCAGGACTGCGTCCAGTAGAGCACCGCGATGCGCCGCGCCGACCGCCTGTTCCAGATCGTGCAGTTGCTGCGCCGGTCGCGTGCGACCACGGCTGCCGACCTCGCGCGCGAGCTGCAGGTCTCGGTGCGCACGATC
>CAYMRG010000781.1:0-2147 GCA_964392555.1 uncultured candidatus Brocadiaceae bacterium | reverse complement strand
ACCTGCGCGCCTCGGCGAGCCTGGTGCTCGCCGGCCTGGTCGCGCGCGGCGCGACCGACGTGCGCCGCGTCTACCACATCGACCGCGGCTACGAGCGGATCGAGCAGAAGCTGCAGCACATCGGCGCCGACATCGAGCGCATCAGCGAAGGCTGAGCGGGCTCAGCCGGTTCACGACCAGTCGATCAGCGGCCCGCCGGCGTCGCGCTGCGGCTTCGGCTCCGGCTTGCCCGGCACGCGCGCCGCTTCGGCCGCGGCGACGTCGGCGACGACCCGCTGGACGGTCTCGATCGCATCGCGTTCCGCCCGCGCCAGCGCCTCGCGTTCGCTGCGCTCGACGTCGCCGCGCTCGGCGCGCTCGTTGCGCTCGCGGACCAGGTGGGGCGCGAGTTCGCCCAGCAGCTTGCGCGCACCGCAGCACTGCACGTCGCTGAGGTCGAGGACCTGCTGTTCCTCGTCGACCAGGTCCTGGCCGGCGGCGCTCTCGACGATCGTGACGATCGGCGCGCGCGGATCGGCGGTCTGGTCGCGGACGACCGCCACCTCGCCGGTGTCGAGCGTGACGAGCTGGCCGACCGGGTAGATGCCGTTGACCTGGATGAACTTCTTCAGCAGCGCCTGGTCGAGCTTGTTGCCCATCGCGATCATCACGCGGTAGGCGCGGATCGGCGACATCGGCTGCTTGTAGGGCCGCGCCGCGGTCAGGGCTTCGAACACGTCGCAGATCTTGACGATGTTCGTCACCATCTCCGCGTGGTGCTCGTGGGCCGTGTTCGGGTAGCCGGTGCCGTCCGGACCGCGGTGGTGGCCGAACGCCGCGACGATCGCCAGCGGGTCCGATTCGTGGTGGCCGAGCAGGCACTCGGCGCCCAGCTCGGCGTGGCGGTTCATCTCGCGGCGCTCGTCGGCCGACAGCGCGCGCGGCGAGTGCAGGATCTCGAACGGGATCAGCGACTTGCCGACGTCGTGCAGCAGCGCGGCGGTGCCGATGCGGATCAGCAGGTCGCGGTCGTCGGTCAGCGCCTTCGCGAAGTTCATGCTCAGCACGGCGACGCGCAGCGAGTGGCCGAACGTGAAGGCGTCGTACTGATCCTGACGGGCGAGGCCGAGCAGCGGCTCGTTCCTGGCGTCGAGCTGCTTCAGCACCTCCTCGGCCTGGGCCTGCACCGGGCCGAAGTCGATGCGGCCGCCGCGGCAGACGCTGACCGTGATGTTCTGCAGCAGGTCGAACACGGCCTGGTAGAAGCGCATGCCGACGCGGATGCTCTGGCCGCTCGCGCCGGCGTAGGCCTTGCCCTCGCGGAACGGCGGCAGCAGGCGCACGGCGCGGCACTGTCGCGCCTCGAGCTGTTGGTTCAGCTCCAGGTAGTTGGCGCCGGGGCGCGGTCGGGCGACCAGGCCGGTCAGCAGCTCCTGCAGTTCGGTGGCGGTGGCCTGGCGGCCGAGCACGAGGCCGCCCGAGCCCCACTGTTGCAGCGTCTGCAGCAGGCGCGAGGCGCCGATGCTCGCGCCGAGCAGCGGCCGTTCCTGGAAGACGATCAGGCCGTCGGCGGCGGCCAGCTGCACCTCGTCGGTGCGGGTCGCGTCGGCGAGCGCGACCAGGTGCTTCTGCAGCGATTGCAGCGAACCCTGGACGCGCGGATGGCTGACCTCGTAGATGCGCGAGTTGACCAGCGCGGCGACGAACTCGTCGATCAGCAGCGTGGCCTGGGTCGCGGGGTCGACCGCGGGTGGGGCGTCGATCTCGGTCACGGGAACTCTCCGATCGGCATCGTCGCGAGGACGTCCTTGGCGGTGCGACGGACCGCGCGCAGGCGGCCGCTGAAGTTCGTGAACCGCCGGTGGGCGGCGAGCTGCCGCAGCAGCGCGACGGTCGCGGCGTCCGGCGCGTGGCGGAGGTTGTCGATCGCGGCCAGCAGCTCGGCCTCGGCCAGCTCCTCGAAACCACGTTCGACGATCGCGCGCAGCAGGCCGTGGGTCGTCGTCCGGAGCGGCTGCGGCACGCGGCGGCGGACCAGGCACTCGTAGAGTTCGCGCACGTAGTCGCTGGTGATCACCGCCGCGGCTGCCGGGTGGCGCAGCAGCGCGAGTTCGGGCGGCGGCAGGTCGCGCGTGCGGGCGTAGGCGATCAGGTGCAGGCGCGTCGCC
>CAYMRG010000780.1:0-2150 GCA_964392555.1 uncultured candidatus Brocadiaceae bacterium | reverse complement strand
CACGCGCGCCCCCTCCTGCGCAAGGGCCCGGCGCAGGTTCTCGTCGGCTCGGGTCGTCGGCTTGTTGTGGCGGCTCATCGTGGTGGCCTTCGCTGCGTGGCGTGCCGGTTGCTGCGCCGGACCGGCGTCGGCAGGCGCCGTGCCGGCACGATCGCGGCTCGCGTCAGTCCGTCAGAACAGCGGATCCGCTGCCGCGGGCGTGGCGGGATCGCCCGCCGGCGTCGTCCCGTCCCCGGCGGGCGAGGCCATCATCCCCGCGTCGTAGGCCGCCTCGCCACCGCCGAGCACCCCGCCTTGAGGTAGGCGATCGACCATGAACGTCTCGAAGATCGCGTCGGGGTCGTCGACGCCCGCGACCTGCCCGGTGGTGGGCGAGATGCGGACCTGCACCAGGCCCTCCGGCATCGGCCGCGTCTTCTGCGGCACGCCGCGCAGTGCCTCGCGCATGAAGTGCACCCAGATCGGCACCGCGGTCCGCGCACCTTCCTCGCCTTCGCCCAGCGAGCGCTCCTGGTCGTAGCCGACCCAGACGGTCGCGACCAGGTCGCGCGTGAAGCCGTTGAACCAGGTGTCCTTGGCGTCGTTGGTCGTGCCGGTCTTGCCGGCGAGGTCGCCGCGACCGAGTGCCAGCGCGCGCCGTCCGGTGCCACGCGTGATCACGTCGGCCAGCATGCTGTCGATCAGCCAGGCGTTCTCGGCGCTGATGGCGCGCTCCGCGACCTGTTCCTTCGGCAACAGGCAGCCGCCGCCGGCCTGGGTCGACAGGCCCGCGCGCTGCACCGCCGGTGCGGCGTCGCCGTCGAACGAGACGCCGGCCGGGCGCGGCGCCGCGCCGGGCGCCAGCACCTCGCATTCCGGCGCGACGACGCGCGGCTTGGCCTCGTAGACCACCTTGCCCTGCGGGTCCTCGATGCGCTCGATGAAGTAGGGCGGCACGCGATAGCCGCCGTTGGCGAACACCGCGAAGCCGGTCGCAACCTCGAGCGGCGTCGCCTGCAGCGTGCCGAGCGCGAGCGTCAGGTTCGACGGCAGCGCATTGCGCTGGAAGCCGAAGCGCGTCGCGTGGTTGATCACCGGCTTGGTGCCGATCGCCTGCAGGATGCGGATCGACACCAGGTTGCGCGACTTCACCAGCGCCTCGCGCAGGCGTGTCGGGCCGTAGAACTGGCCGCTGGAGTTCTCCGGCCGCCAGGCCTCCTCCATGCTCGGGTCGTCGATGATGAACGGCGAGTCCATGATCACCGACGAGGGCGTGAAGCCGTTCTCCAGCGCCGCCGAATACAGGAACGGCTTGAAGCCCGAACCCGGCTGCCGCTTCGCCTGCGTGACGCGGTTGAACTTGCCGAAGCCCTTGTCGAAGTAGTCGAAGCCGCCGACCAGCGCGGCGATCGCGCCGTCGTTCGGGTCGAGCGCGACCAGCGCCGACTCGGCCTCCGGCACCTGCACCAGCTGCGCGACGCCGCCACGCTCGATCACGTACACCACGTCGCCGCGCGCCAGCACGTCGGCGGCGGCCTTCGGCTCGGGACCGGTGCGCAGGTCGTTCTCCTTGCGCCGTGCCCACGACAGGCCGTCCCAGTCGATCCGCGCGTAGCCCTTGCCGCGCAGGAACACCTTCGCCGAGCGCTCCGCGACCTCGACCACCACCGCCGGCTCGAGCATGCCGACGCTCGGGTATTCCTCGACGATCGACGTCAGCCGCGCCTCGTCCTCGTCGCCCTTCAGTTCCGCCTTGTTCTGCGCGCCGCGCCAGCCGTGGCGACGGTCGTACTCCACCAGCCCGAGCCGCAGCGCGCGGTTCGCCGCGGCCTGCAGGCGCGTGTCGATGGTCGTGTAGACCTTGTAGCCCTCGTTCTGCGCCGCCGCGCCGAAGCGCTTCAGCACCTCGAGCCGCACCATCTCGGCGACGTACGGCGCCTCGACCTCGAAGCTCTGCGAATGGATGCTCGCCTTGATCGACTCGGCCGCCGCCGCCTGCGCGGCCTTCTCGTCGATGAAGCCGAGCTCGGTCATGCGCCGCAGCACGTAGCCGCGACGCTGCGCGGCGGCCTCCGGGTCGGCGATCGGGTTGTAGCGCGACGGCGCCTGCGGCACGCGCGCGAGCGTCGCCGCCTCGGCCAGCGTCAGCTGGTCCACGGTCTTGCCGAAAT
>CAYMRG010000779.1:0-2158 GCA_964392555.1 uncultured candidatus Brocadiaceae bacterium | reverse complement strand
CGATCGCCCAGACCAGTTGGCGGGCGAACACCGGCGCCTCGACCAACGCGAGCGGCGGCAACGCCATGGCCGCGAACCGCCGGCCGTCGAAGTGGCACACACCGCCCACGCCGCCGAGCCACAGCTCGCCGTCGCGCGCGAGACACAGGCTCCAGAGGTCGTCGTTCGGCAGGCCGTCGGCGGTCGTGAAGTGCCGCCACGCGGCCCCGTCGAACGCATACAACCCGACGCTGCTGGCGATCCACAGCACGCCGCGGGCGTCCTCGGCGAAGCCGCGCACCGCGTGCCCGGCGAGACCCGGCGCCGCCTGGACGTTGGCGAAGGCCTTGCCGTCGAAGCACCAGACGCCTTCGTCGTTGGTGCCGAACCACATCGTGCCGCGGCGATCCTCGATCATCCGACGGATGTACTGGCTGATCGGCACGCGGCCCGGTCCGGGCAGCTGCTGCCACTGCGGCGACGCGGCGGGCGATGCCGGCAGAGGGGGCGGCACGCCACAGCCGGCCGAACCGGAACAGCCAGCGACCAGGGCGAGCAGAACCGCCAGGCACGGGGTGCGGCGGGCCGAGGAGTTCACGGGCATCTGCCTCGCGGAGCCATGCATCCGTTGGACAGTAGTCGCGGCCATCGCCGCCACCGGTAAGCGTTCGGTCAGAGTCTGCTATCCTGCCTGCGGAGGTCACGAGCACCATGCGGATGCGTTCGCTTCGTCGGCAGGCCCATCTACCGTTCCTGGTCACAGCGTTGGCGACCGGCGCGACCAGGGCCCAGTGCAGCAACCCCTGGCTCGCCATTCCGGGGGCCAACAACACCGTCGAGGCGACGGCGACCTGGGACCCCGATGGCTCCGGCCCGCTGCCGCCGCACCTCGTGATCGGCGGCGCCTTCACCGCCGTCGGCGGCGTCGCGGCGGCGCACGTCGCGGCCTGGAACCCGACGACCGGCACGTGGTCGCCGTTCGGCAGCGGGACCGACGGCACCGTCGCCGACCTGTTCGTCGGCGCGAACGGTGACCTGCTCGCCGTCGGCACCTTCATGTCGGCGGGCGGCACGCCGTGCAACGGCATTGCGCGCTGGCACGCGGGCGCCTGGCAGCCGGTCGGCACCGGCGTCGGCGGCGTGCACCGGCGCGTCGTCGAAAACGACCAGTGCGAGGTCGTCGTCACCGGCCTGTTCACCGGGGCAAGCGCCGTGCAGAACGTGGCCTCGTTCACGAACGGCGCGTGGCAGTACACGAGCACCGACGTCAACCCGGGCGCGCCGGCCTTGACGAAGCTCGCCGACGGCCGCGTCATCCTCAGCGGCAATGCCGGCCTCTGGCAGTGGAGCCCGAGCGGCCTGCAAAGCCATGCACCGCTGAGCGCCCCCACTTCGGCGCTCTGCGCCTTGCGCGACGGCGGCCTGGTCGCAGCGGGGCAGTGGTTCCAGGCCGGCGCGGCCACCGGCCACATCGCGCGGTGGGACGGCGCGACCTGGCAGCCGCTCGTCAATGGCATCGACCTGACGTTCGTCGGGGGCATCAACACGATCGTCGAGCTGCCGGACGGCGACCTCGTCGTCGGCGGTCTGTTCGCCAGCGCCAGCGGCGTGCCGTGCGCGAACCTCGCGCGCTGGGATGGCGTGGCCTGGACACCGTTCGGCGCCGGCACCGACGCGATCGTCAACGATGCGGCGTTCCTGCCGCAGGGCCTGCTCGCGGTCGGCGGCTTCTTCGCGACGGCCGGCGGCGCGGCCGCCAGTCGGCTCGCGCTGCTCGGCACGACCTGCAGCGGCACCGCGGCGGCCGCCGGTGCCGGCTGCGCCAGCAGCGGTGGCAGCAACCTGCTGACCGCGGTCGGCGTGCCGTGGCTCGGCGGCCCCTTCACCACCGAAGGCAACGGCCTGCCGCCGACGAGCCTCGCGCTGGTCGTCCACGGCCTGCAGGCGCTGACGCCCGGCCTGCCGCTGGCCCAGGCACTGCCACCTTCGCCAGCCGGATGCGACCTGCACGTGCTGCCAGCACTCGTCGATGTCGCGCTACCGGCGAACGGCCTCGCGCGCGCGACCCTGCAGATCCCCGACGCGCCCAGCGCGCTCGGCCTCACGCTGTTCCAGCAATGGGTCCCACTCGAATTCGCCGCCGGCGGCCAACTGCTCGCGACGACCGCCACCAACGCGC
>CAYMRG010000778.1:0-2167 GCA_964392555.1 uncultured candidatus Brocadiaceae bacterium | reverse complement strand
CGTCAGAGTCGCCGGCACGACGCCCGTTGCGGGCAGCGCCGGAGCAGCCAGTTCGATCGCGGCATGGTCGCGCAGCGCGCGCCACGGTCCCTCCGGCAGCAGGGCGCGCGGCAGGCGGCCGCCCGGCGCGCGGCAGCAGCCGTCGTCGTCGACGACGAAGCGCTCCGCACCCGGCAGCATCGCCAGCGCGCGCGCCACCGCCGGCGTCGCGACCTCGCCGCGCAGCCACAGCTCGTCGCCATCGTGCACCAGCACGTCGGCGAACCGGCGCAGCGCGCCGATGTGACGGCGCGACTCGCCCGGCACACGCACGGCCCAGCGCTGGCTCACGAGCCCGCCGGCGCTGCGGTCCACAGCGCCGCGACTCGCGCCCGGAGGAACGTTCGCGACGCATCGGCGGCGACCCATTCGCAGCGCCCGGCGACCGCGCGCAGGCGATCGCGCCAGCGCGCGAGGCCGACCTCGTCGTCGCGCACGCGGGCCAATTCCTCGGCGAGGCCTTCGAGGTCGCGCGCCAGCGCCTCGCCGTCGGGTCGGCCACCGCGCGCGACCGCCGGGTGCGCGACCGCATCCGCGGGCACGCTGCCGATCGCGTCGTCGACGAGGCCCGTCAGCACCTCGCGCTGCTCGTCGGTGTCCCAGATGTGCCGGAACACCCACAGGTCGCTGCGTTCGGCCGCGGCGCGGCCGCACAGCAGCGCGCTCGCCGCGACCAGCCGCTGCAGCTTGACGGCCCGGCGATCGGAGACGGCGATGCCTGCGCGCCGCAGCCGATGGACGAGCGCGACGAGGTCGCCGTGGACGTCGGTGAGGCCGACCTGCAGCACGGCCGCCTGCAAGGTTCGGATCGCCGCGACCGGCAACCGCACCGGCGCCGCTTCGCGCGCCGCCTCGAGCCGCCACCCGGCGTGCAGCACGTCGCCGAGCCGATCCTCCGGCACGTTGTCGCAGACCACGCGCAGCAGGAAGCGGTCGAACAGCGCACCGAGCGCGTCGTCCTCGGGCAGCTGGTTGCTCGCGCCGACCGCCATCAGCAGCGGCAACCGTCGCGTCTCGCGGCCGCGCCGGAACACCCGTTCGTTGAGCACCGTCAGCAGGCTGTTGAGGATCGCGCTGTTGGCGTTGAGCAGCTCGTCGAGGAACGCCAGCGACGCCTCCGGCAGCATGCCGGCCGTGTTCGACACCAGCTCGCCTTCGCGCAGCCGCCGCAGGTCGAACGGACCGAACAGCTCGCTCGGCTCGGTGAATCGCGTCAGCAGGTAGGTGAACACCTCGCCGTCGAGGCGCCGGCCGAGTTCGTTGACGATCGCACTCTTGGCGGTGCCGGGCGGCCCGAGCAGGAACGCGTGCTCGCCGGCGGTCAGGCAGACGCCCAGCACGTCGACGACCTGCTCCTTGCCGACGAAGGCCGACTGCAGCGGCGCGAGGACCTGTTCGCGCAGTTGCCGCGCGATCGCGAGGACGTCCGGGGTGAGCATCGTCATGCGGTCTCGTCGAGTTGGTGCAAGGCCGCCGCGACGATCGGCGACTCGCGCGCCAGTTCGTCCCGGTCGCCGACGGCGACGGCGATGGCACGCGCGACCGCGGGGTCGCGCAGTCGTTCGCGATCGCCGCGCGCCACGATGCGGTCGACGTAGAGCACGCGCAAGGCCGGATCGCCGATCACCACCCGGTCATCGACCTCGCCGAGGTCCGGCACCCCGACCGACGACAGCGGCCAGTCGCGCAGCAGCGCGCGCAGCCGAGCGACCAGCGGGTCGTCGGCCGCGAGACCGCGCGCCTGCTGCAGCAGATCCGGCAGGTGGCGGAACGCGAGGTCCACCGCATGATGCGTTGCCGGCGAACGGCGGTCCCCGGGGCATGCCACGCCGAGCCGTTCGCCGACCGCCGCGGCGTCGAGTTCGCGATGCAGGAGCAGGACGCAGGCGGCGTACAGGCGCGCCGTGGCCCAGACTGCCGAGGCCACGTCGAGCGGCGGCAGGGCAGCGGGCGCATTCGCGCGCTCCGCCTCGTCCCACTCGCGCAGCACGGCTTCGACCGCGCCGGGCGTCGGCTCTTCGGTCGCGACGGCGACGTCACCGCTCGACTGCAGTTGCCGCAGGAAGTGGCCCAGCACCATTGGTAGATCTCAGGTGATGAGGAAGAGGAAAGCAATCCGACGCCCCAC
>CAYMRG010000777.1:0-2175 GCA_964392555.1 uncultured candidatus Brocadiaceae bacterium | reverse complement strand
CTCCGGCGCCGGCGGGACCGACCACGCCGGGCGGCAGCCCGGCGCCGACCGGCGGGGCGGCCGGGCCGGGCGCGACCGGTGGCGCGGCCCGCACGCGCACCGGCATCGATCTCACCGACGACATGACCGACTGGTTCTTCTGGTGGGAGCGCAACAAGGACCCCTACCTGCGCCTGCGCGAAGCGGTCTGGAGCGGCGGTGCCGTGACCGGCGACGACGACTTCTACATCGGCACGCGCCGGCACGAGGCGCGCGATCTGCAGCGGCCGAGCGACAACGAGATCCGCGACACCATCCTGCCGGCGCTGAAGCGCATGCTGGACGAGACCGAGGACCGCGACGTCGCGACCTCCTGCATGATCGCGATGGCGAAGATCGGCACCGACCACGCCGACTTCCGGCTCGTCGACGTGTTCGCGCCGCGCCTCGCCCGCGCCAACCAGGAGGTCCGGGAGACCGCCGCGCTGGCGATCGGCCTGTCGGCGATCGCCGGCGACCGCGAACTCGATCTGCTCGCCGGGCTCGCGCTCGACGAGGCGATCGGTCGCAAGGCGTGCGGTGGCGAGGTCGACGTCCGGACGCGCGCGTTCGCCCTCTACGGGCTCGGTCTGACCGCGCACGACGTCGACAACCCATCGGTCAAGCAGCGCGCGTTCGAGGTGCTGCGCAAGGCGCTCGCCGACCGTTCGATCGCCCAGCGCGACGTCGCGGTCGCGGCCGTGACCGGCCTCGGCCTGCTGCATCTCGACGCGACCGATCCGGTGCAGTCGCAGCTGCGCGGCGAGGTTCTGGCCGTCCTCGAACGTTTCTACCTCGAGCCGCTCGGGCCGGCGGATCAGCTGGTGCAGTCGCACTGCCCGACCGCGATCGCGCGGCTGGTCGGCCGCGACGAGCCGATCGCGGCGCACTACCGCGAACTGTTCGCTCTGGACCTCGCCGGCAAGGGGCCGACGAAGCGCAGCGCGGACGACATCGGCCGCTCGTGTGCGCTGGCGCTCGGCCGGCTGGTGCGGCCCTACGACGACAAGAACGCCGCGCAGTGCCCGGACGGCGTGTTCAGCCAGCAGTTGCTCGGTGCCTTCCAGCACGCCAAGGATCGCCAGACCCGCTTCTTCGCGCTGATCGCGCTCGGCCAGATCGGCGGCGAGCTGAACCGGGCGGCGTTGTTGAGCGCGTTCGACGAGGCGAAGTCGCAGAAGGAGACCGAGCGGACGTGGTGCGCGCTGGCGCTCGGCGTGCTCGCCAACCGGGGCGACGCTCCGGACGCGATGGTCGTGAACACGCTCGGCGATGCGTTCGAAGTGGCCAAGACGCCGCAGGCGACCGCCTCGCTCGGCGTGGCGCTCGGTCTCGCGAAGGCGACCGATCGCGGCGACCTCGTGCGCAAGCGCATGCTCGAGATGCGGGCGCAGGCCGACGTCGCCGGCTACCTCGCGATCGGCCTCGCGCTGATGCCGGATCGGCGCGCGGTCGAGGATCTGCGCGGGCTGCTGCCGAAGGCGACGCGCATGCCGCAATTGCTGACCCAGGTGGCCGTGGCGCTCGGCAAGCTGGGCGACCGCGGGGTCACCGAGGAGTTGCAGCGCATACTGGTCGACGGCGAGACCAACCTCGCCAAGCTGTCGGCGGTGGCCTCGGCGCTCGGCTTCATCGGCGACCGCCGCACGATCAAGCCGCTGGTCGCGATGATGGGCGACTCCAGCCTGCACCCGCTGGCGCGCGCGTTCGCCGCGGCGGCGCTCGGCGGCGTCGCCGATCGCCACCCGCTGCCGTGGAATGCCAAGATCGGCATCGACTGCAACTACCGCGCGGCGGTCGAGACGCTGACCGGCACCGCGACCGGCGTGCTCGACATCCTGTAGCACGCGGGCGCCACGACGAATCGGCCCGCCGGCTCGACCGCGCCGAACGGCGTGGCACCGAGCCGGCGGGTCTCGTTCGTCGCAAGCCTGCCCTCACCGGATCGCGACGCCCGCAGGATTCAGCCGCTCGATCGTCGGGAAGACCTGAATCGCTTGCAGCACGATCGGAATGCCACGCAGTTCCGGGATCGGCGGGATCGAGTATGCCTGGGTCGTGCCTGCTCCGGCATGCGGCCACAGGTCGAACGGCGCGACCCATAGCATGCCGAGAACCGTTGGGGCCTCGCCCCAAGCCAGGCCCACCAGGAACGCG
>CAYMRG010000776.1:0-2188 GCA_964392555.1 uncultured candidatus Brocadiaceae bacterium | reverse complement strand
GAGGTGCCGTCGGGGCTCGCGCTCGACCCCGCCACCGGCCGCCTCGGCGGCTCGCCGACGGCGACCGGCGCGACGGCGTTCACGGTGCAGGTCGACGGTTCGCTCGGCTCGGCGACCAAGGACTGCGCAATCGCGGTGATCGAGGCGCCGACCATTCTGACCGTCGGCCTGCCCGATGCCGCGGTCGGCGTCGCCTATACGCAGGCGCTCTATTGCACCGGCTCGACGCCGCGGCACTGGTCGGTGGTGACCGGCAACCTGCCGGCCGGCATGTCGCTGGGTGAGAGCACGGGCGTCCTCAGCGGCACACCGACCACGGCCGGCACCGCGCCGTTTCGCATCGCGCTGACCAACGCCGCCGGCACGGCTCAGCAACTGCTGTCGCTCGCGGTCGCGACGTCGCCGCAGGCGCCGACGATCACGACGACCTCGCCGCTGCCCGACGCGACCATCGGTTCGGCCTACGCGGTGCAGCTCGCGGCCACCGGCACGACGCCGATCGCATGGAGCCTGACGCAGGGCACGCTGCCGACGGGCCTCGACTTCGGCGAAGACGGCGCGCTGACCGGCACGCCGACGGCCATCGGCAGCAGCACGTTCACGCTGTCGGCGACCAACGAGGTCGGGGCCGCGGATCGGACGGTGTCGCTGGCCGTCGTCGCAGCGCCGACGCTGACCGCGATCACGCCGGCCAACGCGCCGCGCGGCGCGATCGTCGATCTGGCGGGCACCGGCTTCAGCACGAACGTCGCCGAGAACGTCGTCACGTTCGACGGCATCACCTCGCCGGTGCTGGCCGCGACCGCGACGAGCCTGCGCGTCGAGGTGCCGCAGGTGACCAACCCGACCGTCGAGGTGATGGTCGCGGTGCAGCGCAGCCAGGGCGCGTCGGTGAGCGGCACCCTGAACTACGGGGTCGATCTCGCGACGCACGTGGTGTTCGTCGACCCCGGTGCGACCGGCGTCAACGACGGCACCTCGTGGCGGAATGCGTTCCCCGACCTCTACCTGGCGATGCCCGGCGCGCAGGCCGGCGACGAGATCTGGGTCGTCGGCGCCACCTATGCGCCGTGGCAGACGATGACGGTGCCGGCGTCGGTGTCCGTCTACGGCGGGTTCACCGGCCAGGAAGGCCTGCGCAACCAGCGGGCAGCCGTCAGCCACGAGACGCGGATCGTCTGCTTCGACGCCAACACGCCGGCCGTGGAACTGCGCGGCAGCGCGACCCTCGACGGCTTCTTCTTCGCGGGCAACGACGAGGCGCACGCGATCCAGGTCAACGGCGTCGGCGTCCACATCGCCGCGACGACCTTCGACCACTGCTACACCGACACGTTCGGGGCCGCGGTCGACATGACGTCCGCGTCCGACGTCACCGTGACGGATTGTCGCTTCTCCTACTGCATGTCCGCCGACCGCGGCGCGCTCTACGGCCGCGGCTTCTGCACGATGACGGTCGACGCGTGCGTGTTCGTCGGCTGCGAGTGCTACGGCACCATCCTCGGCGGTGGGGCGGTGTGCGCGGCCTACAACGCGAACATCACCAACTGCCTGTTCGTCGGCAACTACGCTCACATGAGCGGTGGCGCCGTGCATGTCGGCACCAACAGTTCGCTGCGCAACTGCTCGTTCTACGGCAACTACAGCGGCAACAACGGCGACTCCATGCACGCCGGCAACTCCGGCATCACGGTGCGCGACTGCGTGTTCGCCTACGGCGGCTCGTTCGTGCACATCAGCGGCAGCGCCGGCATGGCGACCGTGTCGACGTGCCTGATCGACGCCAACGGCCTCGGCTCGCAGACCAACGGTGGCGGCAACCTGCTCGGGGTCGCGCCCGGATTCGTCGACACCAACGATCTCGCCGGACCCGACGGCATCTGGGGAACGCGCGACGACGGCCTGATGCCTGCGGCCAACGGCAACCTCCTCGACGTGGCCGCCAGCGGCGGCCCCGACCACGACCACACCGGCACCGCGCGCCCGCAGGGCAACGCCGCGGACCTCGGCGCGTACGAGCGCTGAGCCCCACCGATGCCATCGACCAGGACTCCTCGCATGCCCATCGCCAGCTCCGTGCCGTCCCGCAAACCAGCCCTCGGGGTCGCCGCGCTCTGCTTCGCCTTCACGGTCGCCTGCTCGGGCGGTGGCGCGGACACGGCCGCGCCAGCGCCGGCGGTGCCGCAGA
>CAYMRG010000775.1:0-2197 GCA_964392555.1 uncultured candidatus Brocadiaceae bacterium | reverse complement strand
CACGCCGGCGACCGCGATCGGGCGGTCCCGCGCGGCATCGTCGAGGGCCGCGCGCGGCAGCCGGTCATTCGTGAAGACGACGTGCGCGGCGAGCATCACGCCGTCCTCGAGCGCGACGCCGGCGCAGACGTAGACGCAGGCGTTGAGCTTGCAGAGGTTGCCGATCGTCACGTCGTAGGCGATGTAGGTCTTCTCGCCGACGATGCAGTCGCGGCCGATCCGCGCGCCGCGCCGGATGTGGACGCCGTCCCAGACGGCGGTGCCTTCGCCGAGCACGACGTCGGCTTCGACGAGCGCCGTCGGGTGGACACGCGGTGGGCGGGCAGCGGGGTCGGCCATGCCGCGGATCGTCGCGCTCCGGTCAGGCGCGGGAAAGGGCGGGCACGCTGATCCAGCGCTCCTCGCGCGCCGAGCGGTAGGCGCACTCGACCAGCACGACCGATGCCAGCGCGTCGGCGTCGTCGATGACCGGCAGCTCGCGCCCGGCGACCACGCCGGCGAAGTTGACGAGCTGCGCCGTGAAGGCGGCCACCTTGTCGTAGCCACGGCCGAACACGCGCCAGTCCGCGTCGTCGCGGCGCTTGTAGCGCGACTCCCGCCAGCCGATCTCGATCGTGCCCGCGGTGCCGTGGATCCGCACGTAGGCCGGCGATTCCTTGTGGATGCTCCACGACAGGTCGATCGAGCCGAGGGCCCCGCCGTCGCTGGCGAACAGCATCCTGGCCGTGTCCTCGACCGGCAGCGGCTGGATGCGCCGGCCGAACTGCGCCTGGATCCGCGCCAGCGGGCCGAGCAGGTAGCGGGCGAGATCGACCGAATGGCAGCCGTTGTCGACCAGCACGCCGCCGCCGGCGATCGCGGGGTCGGCGTTCCAGCGGCCCGCCATCGGCACGTGCGAGCAGAACACGTTCTCGTAGATGACGACGTCGCCGCACAGGCCGTCGTCGAGCAGCGCGCGCGCGCCGGCGACGTCCGGCGTGTAGCGGAACTTGCTGCCCATCATCAGCCGGCGGTTCGCCGCGCGCGCCGCCGCGAGCATGCGCTCGGCCGCCGCGCGCGGCGGCGCCAGCGGGTTCTCGCACAGCACGTGCACGCCGCGCTGCAGCAGCGCCGTGGCCAGGGGCTCGTGCGAGCTCGGAGGCGTCAGCACCAGCGCGGCATCAATGGCTGGCAAGCCGTCGAGGTCGGCGCAGCGCGCGATCGAAGTGTCGCCGGCGGCGAGCCGTTCGCGCGCCGTCGCGATCGGATCGACGACGGCGACGAGCCGCAGCTCGGGAACGCGCGCCAGCGCGGCGCGGTAGGCGGACGCGATCGCGCCGCAGCCGAGCAGGGCCGTGCGCAGCGGTTCAGCCACGCGCTGGCTCCCGGCCGTTCGCCGCCGAACCGCACAGCTCGCGGTGCGCGGTGTGGATCGCCGAGGCGACGGTCTGCACGTGCTCGGGCCGGTAGCGTTCGTTGATCGGCAGCACGACGACCTGCTCGAGGCCGGCGAGCGCGCCGGGAAAGGCAGATCGGTCGAACAGGGGGCCCGTGGTCAGGCCGCGCGGGTTCTGGCCGAGCGGCAGCGCCATCACCGGCGATTGCCGCCAGTCGCGGAACAGCTGGCACTCGAACGCCGGCTTCTGGATGTAGCGCGGAACGCAGGCGATGCCCCGGTCGCGCAGCCGCTTGCCGAGCGCGACCGCGCCACCGGGCACCGCCGCGGCGTCGACGCGCAACGCGAACTTCCAGTAGCTGTGCGCGCCGTGCGGCGGATCGGCGGGGCAGCCGAGGCCACGCAGGCCGACGAGCCGCTCGCGCAGCGCGGCGGCGACGGCGCGGCGCGCCGCGACGACGCCGTCGAGCTTCGGCAGCTGGGCGCAGGCGACCGCGCCCTGCAGCTCGGTCATGCGGTAGTTCAGCGCCGGGAAGTAGTGGTCGGGGTTCGCGTCGCCGTAGCCCCAGGCCTTGTTGACGAACAGGAACACGCGCCGAGCCAGATCGTCGTCGTCGGTGCAGACGATGCCGCCTTCGCCGGTCGTGATGTGCTTGCCCTGCTGCAGCGAGAACGCGCCGAGCCGGCCGAACGTGCCGACCTTGTGTCCGTGCCACGTGGCGCCGAATGCCTGCGCCGAGTCCTCGACGATCGGCAGGCCGTGGCGCGTGGCGAGCGCGCGGATCGCGTCGAGGTCGCACGGGTTGCCGAACAGGTGGGTGA
>CAYMRG010000774.1:0-2209 GCA_964392555.1 uncultured candidatus Brocadiaceae bacterium | reverse complement strand
GAACGACGTGCGCTTCGTCGAGGACGACTGGGAGAACCCGACGCTCGGCGCGTGGGGGCTCGGCTGGGAGGTGTGGCTGAACGGCATGGAGATCACGCAGTTCACCTACTTCCAGCAGGTCGGCAGCCTCGACTGCAACCCGATCACCGGCGAGATCACCTACGGCCTCGAGCGCATGTCGATGTACCTGCAGGACGTCGAGTCGGTGTTCGACCTCGCCTACACCGACACGATGTCCTACGGCGACGTGTTCTTCCAGAACGAGGTCGAGCAGTCGAAGTACGCGTTCGACACGTCCGACGCCGACAAGCTCTTCGGGCAGTTCGCGTACTTCGAGGGCGAGGCGAAGCGCCTGCTCGAGGCGAAGCTGCCGCTGCCCGGCTACGAGATGATCCTCAAGGCCGGCCACACGTTCAACCTGCTCGACGCGCGCGGCGCGATCTCGGTCACCGAACGCGCCGCCTACATCGGCCGCATCCGCAACCTCGCGCGCGCCGTCGCGCAGAGCTACCTCGAGAGCCGCGCGCGGCTCGGCTTCCCGATGGCGCCGAAGCCATGGGCCGACGAGGTGCTGGCGAAGCTCGCCGAGGGCGCGAAGAAGACCGGCTGATTTTCTCGGCCCGGAGTCGTGGTCGCCGTTCCACGGGGAAACGGTGACTGCGCCGCACGACCACCTGTTCCGGCTCGTCTTCGCCGACCCCGAGCACGCCGGTCCGCTGCTGCGCAGCGCGCTGCCGGCGGTCGTGGCCGAGGCCGTCGACTGGACGTCGCTGCGCCGCTGCGAGCCCGTACAGCAGGGCCGGCGCGGCCGCGCGACGATCTGCGACCTGCTGTTCGCGACGCGCCTGCGCGCCGGCGGCGAGCTGCTGGTGTACCTGGTCCTCGAACACAAATCGCAGAGCTCCCGCTTCGACGCCTTGCAGATGCTGGAGCAGGTCACGGCCGTCCTCCGCACGCATCGTCGCGAACACCCGCGCGAGCGCTTCCTGCCGCCGGTCCTGCCGATCGTCGTCCACGCCGACCACCGTCGCTGGCGCTCGCCGCTGCAGGTGCGCGAGCTGTTCGACCTCGAGTCGATCCCAATCGAGCTGCACCGCTACCTGCCCGCCTTGGCCTTCGTCCTCGACGATCTCCGCGACGCACCACCCGCGCGACTGCGGCAGCGAGCGTTGAGCGTCTTCGGTCTCTGCACCCTGGCCACGCTCCAATACCTGCCGCCAGCCGCACGCAGCGAAGCGAAGCTCGCGGCGTGGTTCGAGGCCTGGAGCGATGTCCAGGAACGGGCCGCGCGGCTCGCCGAAACGGCCGCGGGCACCGACGTCTTCGACGCCGTGGTAGACTACGTGCTCGCGACATCCAGCGTGCCGCGATCGCGACTCCGTCGCCTGCTGGAAGGCACCCGCAACACTCCTGCCATGAAGAAGAAGTTCGTTTCGACGCTGGAGCAGACCAGGAACGAAGGACGGTCCGAGGGGCGATCCGAGGGACTCTCCGAAGGACGCTCCGAGGGCCTGTCCGAGGGCCGCGCCGAAGGCATGGCCGACACCCTGGTGCGCTTGCTCTCGCGTCGCTTCGGCGCCGCGGCGACCGCCGCGGTCGAGCACAGGATTCGCACGGCTTCGCGCGAGGATCTCGAACAGTTCACGGACCGCGTCCTCGACGCGGCCACCCTGGACGCGGTGTTCGCGGCGGACTAGCCAGCCATCTGGCGGCGATCCGGCGATTTCCCCGTTCCGCCGCGCGGCCCGCGCGCCGTAGGATCGCCGCGCTCATGAAGGCGCAGAATCTGCTGGTCGAACTGTTCGTCGAAGAACTGCCACCGAAGGCGCTGAAGCGCCTCGGCGAAGCGTTCGCGACGGTGCTCGCCGACAGCCTGAAGACTCAGGGACTTGCTCCGGCCGCTGCCGCGGTCACGTCGTTCGCGACGCCGCGCCGGCTCGCGGTGCACGTCGCCGACGTCCGCGCGCGCGCGGCGGACCAGCAGGTCGCGACCAAGCTCGTGCCGGTCAAGGTCGGCCTCGACGCGGACGGCAACGCGACACCCGTGCTGCTGAAGAAGCTCGCGTCCGTCGGCGCCGACGCGAACGCGGTGTCGAAGCTGAAGCGCGCGGTCGACGGCAAGGCCGAGACGCTGTTCCTCGACCAGGTCGTGCCCGGCGTGACGCTCGCCGCGGGCCTGCAGATCGCGCTCGACGAGGCGCTCGCGAAG
>CAYMRG010000773.1:0-2219 GCA_964392555.1 uncultured candidatus Brocadiaceae bacterium | reverse complement strand
CCGCCGCCAGGCGCCAGCGCGGCCGCCACAGGCCGAGCGCGAGCGCCAGCGCGAGCGCCGCGAGCGCGGCGGCGCTGCCGCCGAACGCCATGCGGAAGCGTTCGAGCGTCGCGACCTCGGGGTAGAGCACGTTCAGGTGGTGCGGCCAGAAGGTCGTCGCGACGTAGTGCCACAGCGCACCGGGCACCTGCGTCAGGCGCGCGGTGGCGGGGCCTTCGCCGAGCGTGCCCTCGGCGGCCGCGAGCACCTGGTGGTGCCAGGCGATCGGCGCCGTCACCAGCGCGCTGGTGAGCGGCGCGAGGCAGCGGCGCGGGCTGCGGCCGACCAGCACGCAGACGCCCGCCGCCAGCAGCGGCAACACGACCGCGGTCGCCTTGCTGTACATCGCCAGCGCCGTCAGCAGCGCGATGGCCAGCAGCCGCAGGCCGTGCGGCCGCTGCGCCTGGCGCGCCGTCTGGTGCAGGGCCAGGCAGACGAACAGGCCGGCGAGCAGATCCTTGCGTCCGCTGACCCAGGCCACCGATTCGGCGAGCGCCGGGTGGACGACGAACAGCGCGCCGGCGACGTGGGCGGCGAACCGGCCGAGCCCGAGCGCGAGCAGCAGCCGCACCAGCGCGACGCCGGTCAGCGCGTGCAGCGCGATCGCGACCAGGTGCGGGCCGAGCGGCGTGCCGCCGAACAGCCAGTAGTCGAACCACAGCGACGCGTGCGCGACCGGCAGGTAGACGTTGGCGATCGGCCGGCTCGGATCGAGCACCGCCGACAGGCCATCGCGGAATTCGACGTTCTGCGCCCCGAAGTAGAAGCCGTCGTCGAAGCCGAGGAACTGCGCGCCGAGCGCGGCCGGCAGGTAGGCGATCGCCGCCAGCGCGACCATCGCGACGAACGTGGACCAGAGCGGACTCGACGCGGCCGCCGACGGCGCGCCGGGGATTGGCTGGGATTCGGACATCGGCGTAGGCCGACACAGTAGCGATCCCGCTTGCACGTGTGCCAGTTCGCGGCACGCTCACGCCCGTGCCGTCCGCCCGCCACCTGCGCCCCGGCGCTCCCGACATCGTCCGCGCGCTGCAGCGTCGCCAGCGCGAGGTCTGGCCGTTGCGCCGGCGCGGCGCCGACCTCGGCTTCGCCGTCGTCACCGACCGGTCGCTGCCGGCCGAAGGCCACGCCCGCCGCCTGTGGCGCAACGCCGAAGCGGTGTTCCTGCCGGGCGTGCTGGCGGCGCAGCTGCCGCCGCAGCGCGCGGCGATCCGCGCGACGCTGGCGATGTTCGAACGCCTGCGCCAGGGCGGCCGGTTCCTCGACGAACTCGAGGCGCGGCTGGCCGACGATCGCGAGCTGCGCTACGCCGGCAGCACGGTCGACAAGGACGACCCGCGCGAGATCGAGCGGGTGTTCGTCGACGCCGAAGCCGACGGCACGCCGGTCGCGCAGGACCTCTGGGCGATGCTGGCGTGGATCGCCCACGACCAGAGCGACCGCTCGCTGCGGATCCGCTTCTCGGCCGGCGCCGACCGCGTCGACGACTGGCTGCAGACCACCGACCTGACGGCCGGCTGGGTCGATCGCTTCGCCGCGCGCGCCTTCCGCGAATGCGCCGCCGTGCTCGATTGTGCGCCGCTGCGCGCCTGGCTCGAACGGCTCGTCGACCGCCCCCACCGGCTGTCCGAACGCATCGTCTACAACAACGCGCCGGACGGCGGCGCCGTCTTCCACCACGACGCCGAACCGAGCCAGCTCGGTGTGGTGTTCTCGCAGCTCGAGGGCCACACGGCCTGGCTGGCGATCGCCAAGCGCCGGCTCGCGGCGCTGCTGGTGCAGGGCGGCCACGCCGCCAACCAGCTCGCGGCGATGCGCGCACTCGACGTCGGCGAGGCGCCCGCGCTGTGGCGCGTGCTGAACCGCGACGCGGCGTTCACCGCCGAACTGGCGGCGCGCGGCGCGCTGTTCGTCCTGCGCGCCGGCGACGCGATCCTGCTGCCGTCGCACGGCATCGACGACGTCGCCTGGCATTCGGTGCTGGCGCTCGGCCCGCGGCCGAGCCTCGCCCACAGCTACGGCATCTTCCCGCGCGCCGCCGACTACCCGATGGTCGCCGACCGCGGCGAGCGGTAGAAGCGCAGCGTGGCGATCGACCGGCGACACCTCGAACAGCATCTCGCCGGCCTGCAGCAGGCGTTCGGCGGCGATCTTTCGCTGCCGATCGCGCGCGCCGAGCT
>CAYMRG010000772.1:0-2223 GCA_964392555.1 uncultured candidatus Brocadiaceae bacterium | reverse complement strand
CGCCGCGGGTGCGCCGACCGCGCGCGTCGCCGGAGCGATGGCCGTGGATCCGCTGACCGGCCACGTGCTGCTGTTCGGCGGCGTCGAGGCGAACCCCTACTACCCGCCCTCGACCTGGATCTACTCGGCGCCGACCACATGGCTGTGGGACGGCTTCACCTGGAACGCGCTGCCGACCGCGCACGCGCCCACCGCGCGCGCCGAGCACGCGATGGCCACCGACGTGGGCACCGGGCACGTGATCCTCTACGGCGGCAGCAACGGCGTCCCGTTCGATGAGACGTGGCAGTGGGACGGCGCCGACTGGCAACTGCTTGCCACGACGGCGACCCCGGCCGTGCCGACCTTGCCGGCGATGGCCGCGGCGCCGGGCGGGCACCACGTCGTGTTGTTCGGCGGCGCGAACAGCGGCGGCGCCAACTACCAGGCGACCTGGCAGATCGGCCACTATCCGCTCGTTTCGACGTTCGGCACCGGCTGCGGCAGCCCGGCGACGACGCTCACGCCCGACGCCGGCAGCCTGCCGGTGCCCGGCCAGACCTTCCAGAGCACGATCGGCAACGTGCCGGCCGGCGGCGTCGCGCTGCAACTGCTCGGCATCTCCGACACGTCGGTCGGTGGCGCGCCGCTGCCTTTGGACCTCACGTTCGCCGGCATGCCGGGCTGCATGCTCTACCAGGACATGCTGCTGTTCGCGGGGTGCACCGACAATGGCAATGGCACGGCGACGCACTCGATCGCGCTGCCGAACAGCGCGGCGCTCGTCGACGGCGTGTTCTACGCCCAGGGCTGCGTGCTGTTCACGAATGCGAACCCGGCCGGCATCGTGACGACCAATGCGTTGGCGGTCACGGTCGGCTATCCGTGAGCCGCGCCGACGCCTCCAGGATGCAACGACCGATCAGCGCGCCGCTGAACACGATCCCGGCGATGATGCAGCGGATGTCCTCGCCGAACGGGCGCGGGGAGACCAGGCCGTAGGCGATCAGCAACGCCGTGGACAACAGCAGCAGGGTGCAGATGATCTTCATCGCCGCAGTATCGCCTTCACTTCGGCAACGCCGCCAGCTTCTGCTGCAGCAGCCGACCGATCGGTTGGTTCGGGTCGATGGCGAGCACCTTCGCGACCAGCGCGCGCGCCTCGTCGAAGCGGCGCCGGGCAGGGTCCATGCAGTAGGCGGCAAGGGCGAGCGTCGATTCGGGGAACACGAACGCACTGTCCGCGCCCCCCACGTCGCGCAGTGCGGCCTCGGCCTCGGCGTGGCGACCCAGGCCGCGCAGCGCCAGCGCGCGCATCTCGAGGACGCGCGGCGGGGCGACCAGCGACCAGCGGCGCGCGCGTGCCAGGTCGTCGGCGACGCCCTCGAGCACCGACCGATCGACCGCAGCCGCGCCGTAGAACGCGTTCCGCACCGGATCGCGCGCGGCGTCGAGCGCGGCATGGGTCAGCCGCTGCACGGCGAACGTGTGCGCGGTCAGCGCGAGCCAGCCGACCAACAGGATCCCGCCCCATGACCCGGCGCGCGTGAACGTCCCGCCGCGCTTCAGCGGCGTCTGCTGGAACGTCACGTCGCGGTTCGTCGCCAGCCGGACCACCAGCAGCATGAACACGCCGGTGATCACGCCGAGCGCGACCGCGAGCAGGAACGGCACCGACTCGCCGAACCACGCGCCGCGCCAGACGAACTCGGTGGCGACGAATGCCACCGCGGCCACCAGGACCTCCTCGGGCCACGTGAAGTCGGCGCGCGCGGTGATCCGCTGCTGGCTCAGCACAAACGGCTTCGGCGCCGCGAAGCCGACGTGCAGCGCGTCGGTCGGACACACCGAGACGCAGTCGAGGCACTTCATGCAACCGGGATCGACGATCTGGCGATGCTTCGCGACCTCCTCGTGCACGCGCACGTTGCTGGTGCAGGCGTGCGTGCAATGGCCGCAGTGGTTGCAGGCGTCGGTGACCTTGATGCGCAGCGGTGCGAAGCGGTCGGCGACGGCGAAGAACGCGCCGTAGGGACAGCCGAACGTGCAGAAGCCCTTGCCGCCGAGCCACCACACGATCAGCATGCCGCAGAACAGCACCGACAGCACCGTCATCAGCGGCCCCGGGAACGTCTGCCACAGGTCGTGGGTCTGCAGTTGCCATTCCCAGGACTTGGGCGACGGCAGCGTGCGCAGACCGAGCCACTGCTGCACGAACGGCCACAGGAACATGTGGCCGGCGAC
>CAYMRG010000771.1:0-2223 GCA_964392555.1 uncultured candidatus Brocadiaceae bacterium | reverse complement strand
CCACCGCGACGACGACTCCGGCGTGCGCGAGATGCTGCTGGCCGCGCCGAAGGACCTCGCGCTGGTCGATCTGCGGCCCGCCGACGAGTTCGCGAAGTACCACCTGCCGTTCGCGGTCAACCTGACCGTGCCCGAGGTCTGCGGCGACGCCGGCGCGCGCCTGTTCGCGGGCAAGCCGCGGCTCGTCGTGCTCTACAGCAACGGCCCCGCGCACCCCGGCCAGGCGTGGGTCGTCCTGCGCCAGCAGGGCCACACCAACGTCAAGGTGCTCGACGGTGGGCTCGAGGACTTCAAGGCGAAGGCCCTGACGCCGCCCTCGCTGCGCGACGGCGCGAGCGAGGCCGACAGCAAGGCCGAAGCACCGGCGTTCGCGCTGCAGCGCGCGTTATTCCTCGGCGACGCGAGCAAGAACCCGCTCGCGACCTGGGCGACCGATCCGGTCGAACTGCGCGAGCCGACGATGGTCTCGCCGCAGTGGCTGCACGACAACCTCGGCAAGGTCGCGGTCGTCGACGTGCGCGCCAAGGCCGAGGCCCACGCCGCGCTGCACGTGCCGGGCGCCGTCTGGCTGTCGCTCGGCGAGCTGCGGCAGAAGCGCGGCGATCGCGAGCTGTTCTTCGTCGATGACCAGACGATCGCGAAGCACTTCGGTGCGCTCGGCATCGCCAACACGACGCCGGTCGTCCTCTACACCGACGAGAAGCTGCAGGACGCGACGCTCGCGGCGCTCGCGTTCCTGCGGCTCGGCCACCAGCAGGTGGCGATCCTCGAGGGCGGCATCCTGCGCTGGGCGACCGAGCACCGGCCGCTGGTCGCGACGCCGGTCCGGCCGACGCCGGTGGTCTACGAGCCGCGCGCCGGCGCCGACGACTTCACGATCACGATCGACGCGCTGGCGCCGCTGGTCACCGGCGGCAAGACCGCGATCCTCGACGTTCGGCCGCCGGAGTTCTTCACCGGCGCGAAGTCGACCGAAGCCCGCCCCGGCCACATGCCGGGCGCGGTCAACCGCCTCTACACGAAGGACCTGAAGCGCACCGACGACGGCCAGTGGGTCCGCCCGCGCGCCGAACTCGAGCCCGAATACGCGGCGCTCGGCCTCGCCAAGGACGCGCCGGTCGTGGTTTCGTGCCGCACCGGCCACACCGCGTCGGAGGCGTACTTCGTCATGCGCCACCTGCTCGGTTACAAGAACGTCCGCTGGTTCAACGGCTCGTGGACCGAATGGGCCGAGCATCAGGACCTGCCGGCGGTGACCGGCGACAGGTGAGCAGCGCGATGGACAAGCACGAACCGATGACCGACGGCATGCTCGACCGCGTCGCGGAGCAGTTCCGCGCGCTCGGCGAGCCGTCGCGCCTGCGCCTGATGAACCTGCTGTTCGGCGGCGAACGGACGGTCGGCGAGCTGGTCGAGGCTTCGGGCCTGTCGCTGGCGAACGTCAGCAAGCACCTCGGCTTCCTGCACCAGCTCGGCTGGGTCACGCGGCGCAAGGAAGGAACGGCCGTCTGGTACGGCCTCGCCGACGAACGCACGTTCGAGCTGTGCGACCTGATGTGCGGCCGCGTGCGCGCGCGTGCGGCGGCGGAGGGCGCGTTCGCGGCGCGGGAACGGCCGAAGGGACCGGCGGATTAGCCACCGATCAAGCTCGCACCGGGGCCACGTCGATGGCCTGCGGATGCGACTTCTCGCCACCTTCGCGATCCTGGTCGCGCTGGCCCTCGCCGGCGTGATCGGGCTCGTCGTCCACAAGCACCAGCAGCGCGGGGCCGCGGCGTCCGGACCGTCCACGACCGGCGGCACGCTCGCGACCGACGCGAAGGTCGCGACGCTGACGGTCGCCGACCGCGTCGACATCGCGGCGCACGTACCGCGCAGCGGCTACACGGTCGTCGAGTTCACGGCCGACTTTTGACCCGCGTGCCACTCGATGGGGCCTCAGTTGGAGGCCCTCGCCAACCAGCGGACGGATCTGCACCTGCGCGTCGTCGACGTCCAATCGTGGACTTCGCCGGTCGCGCAACAGTACGGCGTCGACCACCTGCCGTGGCTGTGGCTCTACGAGGACGGCAAGCTCGTCACGCAGGACAATGGCGCGGTGATCGCGCGGCTCAACGCGCTGCGCTGATCTACTACTTCCGCGTTGCCTCGCGTGGCGAGCGGATTCGCCGTCGGCGAGCGGGAGTAGTAGTCGCCCCTGGAGACAACAGCGCGCCTGCGGCC
>CAYMRG010000770.1:0-2232 GCA_964392555.1 uncultured candidatus Brocadiaceae bacterium | reverse complement strand
CGACACGCTGACGTCGCGGCTCGCCGTGCCGAACGCGCCGAGCCTGCTCGGCGCGGCGTTCCACCACCAGGTCGTGCCGGTCGAGGTCGACGCGGTCGGCGACATCACGGCGTTGGTCGCTTCGCCCGCGGTGACGCTGTCGATCGGCGCGCTTTGACGGGACAGGCCGCTACCGTAGCGCGGTATGCTCAGCGCCGCCGAGGAAGAGGCCAATCCCGTCCCATACCATGCTCTCCCGCTGTTCTGCGTTCCTGTGGACGATCACCGCGTGCGCCGCCTTGGCTGGCGCGGCCCGCGCGCAGTGCACCTTCCAGCTCGCGTCGACCGACAACGGCATTCCCGGCGTGCTCGGGGCGGTCGCCGCGCTCGCGTCCTGGGACCCTGACGGCGCGGGGCCGGCACCGGCACTGGTCGTCGTCGGCGGCAACTTCACGCGCGCCGGGACGACGATGGCGCAGAACCTCGCGGCGTTCGAGCCGGTGGCAGGCGTCTGGCAGACTACGCTGGCCAACACGCCCTGGCCTATCGAGGTCCTGGCCAGCACGCCCTCGGGCAGACTGTTTGCTGCCAACGGCGTCGACCTCTACGAGTGGCTACCGTTGCAGCAGAGCTGGCAGCCGTTCGCGGTCGCGGCCGGCGGCGCGATCCGCTCGCTCGCCGAACTCGGCAACGGCGACCTCGTGGTGGCGGGCGCCTTCACATCGTTCGCCGGCCTGCCGATCGGCGGCATCGCCCGGTGGAACGGCGCCGCGTGGTCCGCGTTCGGCGCGCCCACGCTGCCTTGGGCGCCCGGCGCGGTCGAATCGACCCTCGTGATGGCGAACGGTGACCTCGCCGTCTCCGGCTCGTTCACGCAGATCGGCGGCATCGCGGCCGACTTCGCCGCGCGCTGGGACGGAACGACCTGGCACGCGTTCGGCCCGGGCCCCGGTTACGGCACGCGCAACCTCGTCGAATTGCCGAACGGCGATCTCGTCGCGGTCGGCCCGTTCTCGCTCACCACCAGCACGTCCCACATCGCGCGCTGGAACGGCAGCCAGTGGGCCGAACTGGCGCCCTCGTCACCGCTGGCCAAGGCCTGCGTGTGCCTGCCCAACGGCGACGTCGTGGCGTTCGACGGGCAGCAGTTCTGGTCGACCAACGGCGTCGCCTGGTCACCGTTCGCCAGCTGGGTCGGCACCAACGACATCGGCTGTCTGCTGGTCGATCCGGTGTTCGGCCTGTATGTCGGCGGCCAGTTCGCGCAGGTGCCGTCCCCGGCGACCGCGCGCGGCGTGGCGCGGTGGGACGGGCTGCAATGGCGATCGCTCGGCCGTGGCACCGATGGCTCCCTGACCGCGCTCGCGGCGGGGCCGAACGGGACGTTCGCCGCGGGCGGCTGGTTCACGTCGATCGAAGGCGTACCCGCCCAGCAGCTGGCGTACTTCGATGGCACATCCTGGTCGGCAGTCGGCAACGGCGTCGCCAGTTGGCCGCGCAGCGTCGCGCTCCGCAGCAACGGCGAATTCCTCGCCATCGCCAGCTTCACGCCCGGCTCGCCGAACGCGCTCGAGGTGCGCCACTGGCAGGGCGGTGCCATGCTGCCGGTCGGCCCGCCCGGAACCTGGACGAACTGGCCGCCGCAGGTTCTCGCCGCGGCGCGCAATGGCGATGCCTGGATCGCCTGCGGGCCATTCCTGGGTACGATCGAGATCGGCCGCTGGAATGGCACGACCCTGTCGCTGCAGTCGACCGGCGTCACCGGCGCGGTGAGCGCCATGGTCGAACTCCCCGATGGCTCGCTGGCGCTGTCTGGCGCGTTCGTCCTGCCTGCCGGCACCAGCTCGCTGGTGCGCTGGGACGGCCGCAACGGCCGACGGCGGCCTGGCCGTGGTCGGCCAGTTCACGGCGCCGGCGCATAACGCCGCGCGCTGGGATGGCGCCGCCTGGCACCCGCTCGGCGCCGGGCTCGCCGACACCCCTTCGTCCGTGGCGGTCCTGCCGAACGGCGACGTGATCGCCGACGAAGGGTTCCTCGCCCCGCGCCTGCTGCGCTGGGACGGCAGCACGTGGCAGCCGTGGCTGGCGATCGAACCCTTCCCCATCAGGCTGGTGCTCGGCGACGACGGCACGCTGTTCGTAGCCAGCGAAGCCACGACCTTCGGCGGCGCGGTCAGCGCCTACGTCGCGCGACTCGTGCCGACCTGCCCGTCGCCGGTCACCGTCAGCGGCGGTGGCTGCACCGGCGCCGCC
>CAYMRG010000769.1:0-2236 GCA_964392555.1 uncultured candidatus Brocadiaceae bacterium | reverse complement strand
CATCGGCGTGCGGATCTCGTGGCTCATCGTCGCCAGGAACTGGCTCTTCGCCTGGTTCGCCTGCTCGGCGGCCGAACGCGCGGCCACCGCTTCCAGCTCGGCGCGCTGGCGCTCGGCGGCCTCGCGCGCGAGGTGGTAGTTGGCGAGGACCAGCTCCTGCGTGCGTTCCTGGGCCAGCCGCTCGGCGCGGTCGCGCAGCGAATGCAGGCTCAGGACGAGGCCCGCCAGCAGCAGCGAGACCAGCGCGAGCCCCGAACCGGCGAGCAGCACCGCCGTGTCGTCGGCGGCGGCGAAGCGCGCCGAGCGCCGCCAAGCGATCGTGAAGTCGACCCCGGCCAGCGCCATGTGCGTCAGGCGTTCGTAGTCGCCGAACGGCCGCGCCGCGGCGCCGTCGCTCGTCCACAGCACTTCGGCCGCGGCCGGCTCGGCGCCGCCGAACAGCTGCACCTCCACCTCGCGGTCGTTGCCGAGCACGCCGCTGAGGAACCGCTCGGTGATGAACGGCGCGTAGATCCAGCAGACGAATTCGCGCCGCCGTTCGGCGGTGGTCGCCGGCGTCACCCCACCGCGATAGACCGGCACGTAGAGCAGGAAGCCCGGGCCGCGCTTGCCGTCCTGCACGAGCACGATGCGATCGGTGATCCGCGGCATGCCGGTGTCGCGCGCCAGCAGCGCGGCGGTGCGGCGGTTGCGTTCCGTGCCGACGTCGAGGCCGATCGCGGCACGGTTCGGTTCTTCGGGACGGATGAAGGTGATCAGCAGGTGTTCGGGGTCACCGGCGGCGACCGGCGGCGGCGTGACGTTCGGCACCGGGTGCGGCGGGAAGGTCGGCTGGCCGTCGGCGCGCCGCGCCGCGACGAAGGCCTCGAGATCGCCGTGCGCGACCGGCCAGATCACGCCGATGCCGTTGATGCCGGGGTAGCGGGTGACCAGGTCCAGGGACTCGGCGAAGCGGCCCCACGACGCGTAGTCGACGCGCTCCACGGCGGCAAACAGGCCGACCGCGCAGCGCAGCGCCTCGGTGTAGGTCCGCATGCGCTCACCGATCGCGGCCTCGCTCTCGGCGACGATGCGGTCGAGCCGCAGCCGGTCGGACCCGACCAGCGCATCCTGCAGGAAGCCGAACAGGTAGCCGCTGAGAACCCAGCCGGTCACCAGCACCGCGACCGGCCACGGCGACGCCGCGCGACGGATCAGGTCGCCGAGGAACAGCGCCGTGACGACCACCGCGGCGAGCAGCAGTTCGAGGTGCAGCAGCGAACCGTTCAGCGCGACGCCCAGGCTGGCCTGGCTGGCCGCCTGGACCGCGTACCAGGTCACGAGGGCGGCGACCGACATGGCGCCCAGCCGGCCGAACCACGCGGCGGCGAGCAGCAGCGGCAGGAACGCGACGAACTGCCACCGCATCGTCTCGGGGTCGGCGAACACCAGGCGACAGAGCACCGTCGCCAGCAGCGCGACGACCGCGAATCGACCCAGCGTGCCGGCCCGGGGTCGCCCCCAGCGGACCGCGAGCAGGTCGAGCAGCAGCGGCGTCACCAGCAGCGCGCCAAGCGCGTCGCCGGACCACCACGTCAGCGCGATGCCACCGGCGACCGACGCCGGGCAGCTCCCGGATGCCAACAGCGTCGCGACGCCGATGCCGGCCGACGGCAGCGGTGCCGCGACCGCGGCCAGCAGCATGGCGGCAGGCTCGGCGAAGGCGTCGAGGCCGGCCAACCGCGTCCGGCCGCGCGCCAGCAGCCAGGCGCCGACGCCGGCCTCGAACGCGTTGCCGATGCCGATGGCCGCCGCCGCGGCCAGCGCGACGTCGGTCATCGCGTTGACGACGAAGGCGCCGAGCCACACCGCGAACCAGCCGCGCCGGCCGAGCCGCGCGACCGCGGCGATGCCGACGCCGGTCGCGGGCCAGACCGGCGAGACGTTGTCGTGCAGGCTCGCCAGCAGCAGGCCGAGCCGGCCGGCCAGAACATAGGCGGCGACGACCAGCGCGAAGATCGCGGCGCCGCGCCACGCCGAACGCTGCGGCGAGGCGGCTTCGGCGATGGCGCGGGGCGACGTCGGCACGGGCGGCGGGACTCCTCGGCCGCTTCATCGGCCACGGTGTCCCGGGCCTGCATCAGGGACATCCCCTGACGCCAGCCGGCCGATGCCACCGCCGGCTGGGCCGCCGGCCGGCGCGTCAGAGCCTGAGAGAGAATCCTCTCGAAGGCTCTGCGCGGCCGCGTAGGCGGCC
>CAYMRG010000768.1:0-2241 GCA_964392555.1 uncultured candidatus Brocadiaceae bacterium | reverse complement strand
GAGCTCGCGTTGCGCGGCGGCGACGTTCTCGCCGAGGCGCCGCAGGAACGTGCGCGGATCGCGGTGCAGCAGCCCGACCGTGCGCGGCGCCGCGGCCGCCGGCAGCGGGCAGCCGCCGGGCAGGGTGAACCAGAGCCCCGTCAGGTCCAGCAGGTCGTCGACGTGGGCCGCGGCCGCCGCGAATTGCTCGCTGCGGCGCAGCTCGTCGACGTGTTCAGCCGCCTCGGCGAGCCGTTCGGCGGTCGCGACGCGCAGCGCGGCGCGCCGCGCCAGCGTCGCCGGATGGCGCGGAAAGCGCTGCAGCGTCCGCTGCACCGCGCGCAGTTCGCGCCGCAGGGCCGCCGGCGTGCCGTCACCAGCCGTCGCCGCATCGTCCGGCGGCGCGCGCCGCAGCCGCCGCAGGCGACCGCGCAGCCGCGCGAGGTGGTCGGCGGCCGCCGGCATCGGCATGGCCAGAGCGGCCGGATCGCCGCTCGCTACGCGCGCGAGCAGCCGTTCGGCCGGCGCGTCCGCGAGCCGCTCGGCCAGCGCGGTCAGCTCGTCGGCGACCGCCGCGGCGGTCGGGCGACGCTGCGGGTCGGCGGCGCAGCAGCGGGCGATCAGCGCGACGATGGCCGGATCCTGTGGCAGCTTGGCCAGCCCGCCACCGGTCAGCAGCCACTGCAGCGAGGCGCCGAGGCCGAACACGTCGCTGGCCGCGTCGCTGCTGCCGGCGCGGATCGGGTGGGCGTGTTCGAAGTCGAGCCACGTCGTGGTCGTCGGCGTGACCAGCAGGTTCTTCGGTTTGACGTCGCCATGGCAGCAGCCGAGCGGGGCGTCGGCGCGACGCAGTCCGTGCAGGCGCGCCAGCGTGCGGGCGGCCGGTGCCAGCAGCCGGCAGGCCGCGGCGGCGGCCAGCGCGCCGTCGCGCAGCACCAGCGCCGCGAGGTCGATGCCGGCGACGAACCGCGTGCGCAGCGCCGGGCGGCGGGTCGCGGCGTCGACCATGACGTCGAGGTGTTCGATCGTGCCCTCGCCGTCGAGCAGCCGGCCCATCGCCAGCTCGCGCTCGGCGTCGGCCTGCGAACCGGCGACGAACACCTTCGTCACGACCGCCGCGCCATCCGGCTCGGTGTGCACGAACACCGTGCGCGCCGGCGAAGCGTGCAACAGGCGTTCGGCGCCCGCGGTGGTAGCGGAACGGGTCATCGGCGGAGACGGCAGGAGGGAGGCGCGCCGCGGGTGGGTGGCATGGGCCACGGGGTGGTGCACGGCGCGTCGGGTCGCCAGTCTACCTCGCCACGGGCGGCCGCAAAGGCCCGGCGGCGACGGCTTCCCGACGGTGGGGCTCGCCAGGCGGGGCTGACCGGCGATAATCCGACGATGCCCGTAAGCCTCGAGATCACCGATCGCACCGGTTCGCGCGATGCCGAGGTCGAAGCCGACGCCTTCTGGATCGGCGGGCCGAAGTCCGGCTGCGAAGTCGTGGTCGACGTTCCCGGAGTCGTCGGGCGCCTGGTCGAGGTCGCGCGCGACGATCGCGGCAAGCTGCGTGTGCGGGCGGAACCGGGCTTGCCCTTCCCGGTGCGGTGCGCGACCGGCAGCGTCGGCAGTCGCTTCGAGAGCTTCCTCGATGGCGACGTGCTGAACCTCGGCCCGGCCCTGGTGCGCCTCAGCTACCGCGCCGAGCCCGCCGGCGAGGACGTCAGCGAGATCGATCCGGCGACCCTCGGCAGCGCGCCGGGCTCGCCGGTCGGCGCGTGGTACCGCACGTTCATGGAGATGGCCGACCATCTCGAAGGTCTCAAGGACCACGCGCAGATGGTGCCGGCGACGATGGCGGCGATCCTGCGCGCGACCGGCGCCGACCGCGTGCACGTGCTGCTCGACCTCGACGAGAATGGCGTCGCGTGGTTCATGAGCCGACCCGAGGATCCGCGGCCGTTCCGCGTCAGCCGGTCGCTGGTCGACCAGGTGCGCGAGAGCGGGCGCGTCGTGCACGTGCCGGTCGCCGCGTCCGATCCGGTCGCGCGGACGTTCCACAGCGTGCGCAGCGAAGGCATCTCGGCGGCGGTCGCGCTGCCGATCCAGGCGCTCGGCAAGATCCTCGGCGTGATGTACGCCGACTGCACGCGCGACGGCGCGGTGCTGTCCGGCGAGGACCTGCAGCGCGTCGCGTTCTGCAGCCGCATGCTCGCGACCGCGCTCGGCATCCGCGTGCTCGTGCGCAGCCTGCTGGATCGCGAGACGAGCGGTGCGGCC
>CAYMRG010000767.1:0-2242 GCA_964392555.1 uncultured candidatus Brocadiaceae bacterium | reverse complement strand
AGGGCGAGGTCTGCGTCTCTGCGTTGCCTCGGGCGACAGCCGTCGTTCGAGGTCGTGCCAGGTCGTGCCACGCCGTGCCGGGTTGTGACCAGAGGCATTGCACACTGCATTGCACACTTGATTCGGCCCGTCCGCAGCACCCTCCGGTCGGGCTCGCCCCACGCGCTCTCCTGCGGAGATCCATCCAAGCTGGTGGAAAACCACCCCACGACCTGCCATCATGGGGCTGTTTTCCACCATGACCGACGCTCCGAACCTGACCCTGCACCGCCTCCAGCGTGCCGGGCTCGGCGCGTTCTTCCGACCGTCCGACGTGATCCCACTCGGCATCACGGAGCCGGCACTCCGCACCCTGCAACGACACGGCACTGTCGAACGCGTGGCCCGCGGTCTCTACCGCCTCACCGCGGCCCCACCTTCGGAGCACCACACGGTCGCGGCAGTCTGCGCGCGGAGCCCACGCGCGATCCTCTGCCTGCTGACAGCCCTGCGGATTCACGGCATCGGGACGCAGCTGCCGTCGGAGGTATGGCTGGCCATCCCGCACGGCGCACATGCGCCGCGGAGCGAGTTCGCTGCCGTGCGCACGGTCAAGTTCACCGGCGTATTCCTGACCGCCGGCGTCGAGCCGCTCCGTCTCGATGGCGTGCCGACCAGGATCACGAACCCCGATCGCACGATCATCGACTGCCTTCGACTCAAGCGGTGGATCGACCGCGAGGTAGCCATCGAGGCCGCCCGCGAAGGGCTGCGCAGCCGCAGCGTCACAGCCAGCAGCCTCCTGCGCATGGCCAGGGCATGCGGCGTCGACGGGCGACTACGCCTGGACATCGAACTGCTCACGTCATGACCGAAGGTCCAGGCAACCTGGCGGCCTCGATTCATCGTCGCCTGCTCAACGGCGCGAAGGATCGTCGCGAGGATTTCCAGCTGACGCTCGTGCGGTATGGCTGCGAGCGCCTGCTCTACCGACTGGCGCGATCCCCGTTCGCGGACCGCTTCGTCCTGAAGGGCGCGCTCCTGCTGCTACTGTGGGAGGACAAACTCTACCGCGCAACCCGCGACGTCGACCTCGAGGGGTTCGGGAGCACGGACCCGCAGCAGGTCGCCGACGTGTTTCGTGCGGTCTGCCGCGAGCCATGCGCCGAGGACGCGCTGCGGTTTGCGGAAGACTCCGTCACCGCCGGCGCGATTCGAACCGCCCAAGAGTACGGCGGCGTGCGCGTCGAGCTGGCGTGCTTCCTCGGCAAGGCCCGCATCCCACTACAGGTGGATGTCGGGTACGGCGACGCCATCACCCCGGCGCCAGAGACGCGGGCGTTCCCAACCCTGCTGCCGATGCCGGCACCGCAGCTTCGCACATACCCACTGGAGACGGTCATCGCCGAGAAGTTCGAGGCGATCGTGCGGCTGGGCCTCAGCAACAGTCGGATGAAAGACTATCGCGACCTGTTCACCCTCTCACAACGACGGGACTTCGACGGTCCACTGCTCGCTCGCGCCGCGAAGGCGACGTTCGAAAACCGCCGGGCGCGATTCGAAGACATCGGAGAAGTCCTGGTCGATGACTTCTTCGCGGACTCGGGGCTGGAGACTCGATGGCGGGCTTACCATCGAAGCCAGCCGGCCCCGAACGATCTTCCTCCGTCGTTCTCCGTGCTCGGCGCGGTCCTGCTGCCGTTCCTGCGACCGATCGGTGAAGCCATCCGTGGCAGCAGGCTCGCTCTGCGCTGGAGCGCTGGCCGAGGTTGGTCCTGATCGTCGCAACGTCTTCGAGGGTGTGATTCAGCCCGTGGCCGACGGGTTCAGACCTCGCTGACCGACCTTCCGCCCGCCGGCGGCCTGCGACGCGACGCGCATCTCGGGCGCCGCTCAAACCGCCGGAATCACGCGGATTCAGGCCGCCGTCGACACATGCCGAGGACTGGGGCAAGCTGCTCGGCGACAACGCTGCGGTCAGCGCGCTGCTCGATCGGCTATTGCATCACGCGCACGTGCTCAAGTGCGGCCCCAAGAGCTACCGGACGCGGGCCGGCCGGGTTGCTCACGAGTCCACTGCCTGACTGCCGCGCCGGCGGAGCCGAGCAATCGCCGCGCCCGCGCAGCGCGGTCACGGCGATTGCACGCGGCTCCTCGCACCGGCGCTGCCTTCGTTGCTTCGCGGTTGGCGGCTGGCGCTACGGCCCCGGTGAAACCGGGGGGCCGCAGCTGGCCGCGGACAGCCGGGGAGAGAGCGAAGGGG
>CAYMRG010000766.1:0-2245 GCA_964392555.1 uncultured candidatus Brocadiaceae bacterium | reverse complement strand
GCTCGTGCGGGATCATGGCCCGGCAGGGGCCTCACCAGAATCCCCAGAAGTCGAGGACGACCACCTTGCCGCGGTAGTCGCTGAGCTTGAACGCCACGCCGTCGACGTCTTCGCCGGCGATGTCCGGCACGGCCATGCCGATCTGCAGGTGCTCCTTCTCGAAGCGCGGCGCCGCGATCCGCTCGGCCAGCGGCGAACCTTCGGCGAGCTTCTCGGCGTCGGCCATCAGCCGCGCGGCGGCTTCCTTGTCGGCGTCGGTGGCCTGGCGGTTGCTCTGCAGCATCATCGCCTGCCAGTAGGTCGCCCAGGCGCGCGGCAGCGCGTGCTTGTTGGTCTCGACGATGCCCTTCAAGAACGCCTTCGCCTCGTCGGCGCCGACCTGGCTGGCGAGCGCCATGCCGTTCTCGAGGATGCCGGTCAGCTTCTCGCTGCCCAGGTACTTGGCCTGGATCTCGGCGACGACCTGCTTCGCGATCGCGGGCGAACGAAGGTTGTCGGCCGCGAACTGCAGGAACTTCAGGGCGTCGTCGCCCTGGCACTTCGCGGCGGCGTCGAGCGCGCGCTTGCCGAAGGCCTCGGTGTCCGGTGTCGGCAGCTTCTTGGTCAGCTCGGCGAGCGCCTCGCGATCCTTCTTGGTGCGGGCCTCCTTGTAGGCGTCGCTCGCCATCATGGCCTTCTGGGCGGCCTGGAAGGCGTCCTGGGCCGTTTTCCAATCGGCGACCAGCTGGTCGTACCCGGGCGGGCTGGCCGCTGGCTTCGCCGCGCCGGCTTGAGCCGGCAACGCGAGCGCCAGAGCCACCGCGGCGAGCACGCTACGGTGCAGATGCATATGCGGTTCTCTCGGTACCGGATCGCGCCGGCGCGCTGCCGGCCAACGTGCCGACGGCGGAACCATACCGACCCTCCGGACCCGAGTCGTCCCGACGTTGCAACACCGGCCGCCGGGCTCCGATTCCGTCAGCGACGGCCAGCCAGCACGCCGAGCAGTGCCGCCAGGCTGAGCACGTCGAGGCGGTTGTGCTCGAGCACCCGGTCGACCGGGCCGGTGCCGTCGCGGATCCAGTCGAGGAACGCCGCCGGGGCCTCGCTGCCCGGCAGGTCGTCGCTGCGGTGCAGCCCCAGCACCTGGCGCTCGACCGTGCCGAGGCGCGTGTCGGGCAGCGTGCCGGCGAACGCGCGGCGGGCGAGGTAGTAGAGGTCGAGGTGCGGCGCGGTCAGCACCGGCGCGCGGACCTTGTGCACGGCCATGCGCGCGGCGATGCGGTGCCGGTCGTAGCTCTTGCCGACGAACGTCACCGTGGTCGGGAACTCGCGCAGCCGCGCCGCGACGCGCTGCAGCATCGCCGGCTCCTCGCCGAAATCGCGCAGGAACAACTGCTCGACGACGAACTCGTCGCCGCACCAGAACGCCAGCCCGTAGGCGAACACGACCGTGCCCGCGCCACCGGCGAGCCCGGTGGTCTCGGTGTCGAGGAACAGGCAGCGGCGCGGGTCGAGCGCGGCGAACGACGGGTCCTTGGCGAGCGTCGCGAGCCGTTCGCCGTCGAGCGCCAGGCCGCGCGCGAGCGGCGCGTCGCCGTGCACGAACGCCGCCGGGTAGCGCAGCTCGCGCCGCCACAGCTCGCCGTGCGCATCGCGACACACCTCCCCCGCCGGCAGCTCGACGCGCGGCCGCGCCGCCGGGCGCAGCCGTTCGACGCGTTCGCGCAGGAATTGCCGCATGCCGGCATCGCGCTGCGCCGGCGCCGCGTCCGGCAACGCTTCGGCCGCGGGCTTTGCCGCCACCTTGAACGCGCGCCGCAGCCGATCGCGGTCGGGCGCTACCACGCGGCGGCCTCCGCGGCCGGCGCCACCGCCGTGTCGTCGAGCATCGCCTGCAGGATCGCCGTCGCGACCGCCTTGCTGCGCACGCCGAGGCTCGCCTGCGGCCCGACGCACGACGGGCAGCCGCTGCGGCAGCGGCACCTCTGCACCAGCGCGAGCGCCGCGGCGAGGATCTCGCGGTGCACATGGAAGATCCGTTCGGCGAGGCCGACGCCGTTCGGGATGCGGTCGTAGAGGATCAGCGTCGGCGCCGCGAAGTGCGGCTGCAGCGCCTCGGCGAGCACGCGCACGTCGCCCGGATCGACGCGGACGAACAGCGGCACGAGCCCCTGCAGCAGCTCGCCGACGCCGGACAGGCAGCTCGCCTCGCCGCCGCGCTTCAGGCCGCCTACCAGTGGATCAGCGGCAACGGCAGGCAACT
>CAYMRG010000765.1:0-2256 GCA_964392555.1 uncultured candidatus Brocadiaceae bacterium | reverse complement strand
TCCAGGCGCCGCGCAGCAGCGGCTGGCGGAAGCTGGCCGACCACGCGGCGGTGTACTGGCGGTCCGGGAACGCGCTCGATCCCGAGGTCTCGTAGCGCGCCGGAAAGAAGGCGAGGTCGAACAGGCCGCCTGTCGACACGCGCTGCCGCCAGCCGAGCGAGGCGTCGAGCGTATCCTGTTGCACCGAAGGCTGGAACAGGTTGCGCGTCGGCGACTGGGCCTCGCCATAGCCGACGCTGCCGTACAGCTCCGGTTCGAACGTCGCTTCGGCGAACATCACGTCGAGTCGCGCCTGTTCGGGTACCAGCTCGGCCGCCTTCAGGTCGACGTTGTGCATGCGACCGATGCGCAGCGCTTCCTCGAGGGTCAGGTTGCGCACCGGCGCACCGCGGCGCTCGGCTTCGACGTCGACCGGGATTGCGCGTTCGGGTTCCTGGGGCGCCGCGTCCTTGCCGCCCGAGGCGGCGCTGGGCTCACTGCCGCCCGAGGCGGCGCTGGGCGAGGAACTGGGCGACGGCGGCGACTTCGGTTCCTGAGCCAGGTTCCGTTCCTGGGCCAGGGCGAGCGGCGCCAGCGTCGCGGTCAGCGCGAGCCAGAGCGAGGCGGGATGGACCGGACGCGGATGCTGGCGTGCCATGCGGTATTGCAGCTCGAACGCTGCACGTGGTACCCGACTTCGCAAACGAAGCCCAGGGAAAAGGGCTCGCGCGGTCGCGGGTTCCGCCGGTCACTCGCCGAGCGGGTCCTGGGACGTCGCCAGGGGCCATGCCGCATAGGGCGTAGCCAAGCCGAGGCAGAATGCCCCGCGATCGCCCAGATCGCTCGGCGTCGCGAGCGCGGCGAGTCCGCGCAGCTCCTGCGCCCACCGCGACGCACCGACCCGCCCCGGCGGGATCGCCCACGCGAGCTGCTGAACGGTGACGTAGTCGGGCGCCAACCGCGCCGGCTTCCATCGCCGCAGCTGGCGTTCGTAGTCGGTGCGCTCCGCTTCGGGCAACAGATCGCCGCCGCCGTAGAGCATCGCCGCGAGCACGTCGGGGCCGTCGGCGCCGTGGTCGCGCCGTTCGCGGAGGTTGCCGAGCAGCAGCTGCCGCAGCAGCCGGCATCGGTCGGCCGGTACTTCGAACGCGGGCAGCAGGACGCACAGCCGCGCCGCTTCGGCGACCTGCGCCAGCGGCATCTGGGTGCTCACCAGCTCGGGCCGCCAGCGGCTCCACAGATCGCCGTCGTCGGTGAGCACCTCGTCGACGAGTCGGCCGCCGTGCTGGGCGACGAGATCGACGTGCCGCCCCAGCACCGCGGCGACTTCGGCCAGCGGCACGAGCAGTTCGGCGAGGCTGTGGCCGGTGGCGGCCGGCAGACGCTCGGCGCACCAGTCGCCGGCGCGCGTCAGGGCTTCGAGCCGGCGCGGCGTCGTCGCCCCCGCGGCGAGCACGGCGCGTACCGCGTAGCTGATGGCCGGCATGGTCGCCGTGCGGTCGGTGAGGCGATCGAGCAGTTCCCTGGCGATCTCGTCGCCGAGTTGCTGCACGCGGCCGTCGACGACCCTGAGGCTGCCGCGCTGCTCGAGTGCGCGTTCGCGGACCGCGGGGCTCTGCCGCAGCTGGTGGTCGAGGCGCATCATCACCATCGCGTTGCGCGGGTCGACCCATGCCGCGAGCGGGTCCGCCGCGGTCTGCGTGGCCCGATCCAGCGCCGAACGCAGCTGCGGCGACTCGCCGCCGAAGCGCTGCTGCAGCGTCGCCAGGTACGACTGCCAGGCCAACGACTTGGCATCGACGGTCGGCGCGCCGTCATCGGCTGGCGTCGGCGCCGCCTCGGCGACCACCAGGTCCGGTTGCCGCGCCGGGCGCTGCCACCGGGCGAGCGGATCGAGCGCTCGCAGGCCGGCGAACGCCGTGAGCCCCGCGGCTGCAGCCAGCAGCCAGCGGCCGAGCGGGCGGCGCTGCGGCCCACGGCGGAACGTCGCGCTGCGCTCGGCGCGCACCATCACGTCGGCGAGTTTGGCGGCGTAGAAGCCGCTCGGCTCGACGCGCAGGGCGCGCCAACGTTCGACGAAGTCGCGCAGCTCGGCGGTCTCCAGCGTGCCGAGCGGATCGCCGGCGAGCGCGCGGCGGGTCGCGTCGAGCTGCTCGCGGTTGCCCTGGCCGAGCACGAACTCGAGCGGCGCGAGCAACGACGTGTCGTCGTGGTCCGCGGTCACGAGGTTCCCCCCAGCCGCTGGTCGTCGCGCTGCCCGGGGAGCTCGTCGTCGGC
>CAYMRG010000764.1:0-2276 GCA_964392555.1 uncultured candidatus Brocadiaceae bacterium | reverse complement strand
CGGCGAGGCCGCCGAGCCGGCGGTTCGTCCGGAGGAGATGCCGGACCCGAACAGCCCGGACCCGACCCGCCGCCCGATCAGCGAACTGGACCTCTCGGTCCGCAGCCGCCGCATCGTCGATCTGCTGAAGATCCGCACGATCGGCGATCTGGCGCAGAAGACCGAGGCGGAGCTGCTGGCCTGCCCGAACTTCGGCCAGACCTCGCTGAACGAGATCAAGACCAAGCTCGACGAGTTCGGTCTGTCGCTGCGCGGCTGATCCCTCCCGGCGCCTCCTGCCGTTCCCGCCTGCCGCGGGGCGCGCTGCGCGCTCCACGGCCCCTACCGCATGTACGACCACCTCGTCGGCGAGATCGTCGAGAAGCACGCCTCGCGGGCGGTGGTCCGCTGCGGCGGCGTCGGCTACGACTGCCGCATCTCGCTGACCACCGCGAGCGCGCTGACGGTCGGCAAGGCGCACCAGCTGTTCACGATCCTGCACGTCGTCGACGGTTCGCCGTCGCTGCTCGGGTTCGCGACGCGCGCCGAACGCGACCTCGCCCGCAGGGTGCTCGACGTCTCCGGCGTCGCCCCGTCGATCGCACTGGCGCTGCTCTGCGTCCACTAACCGCGCGAACTCGCGGCGACGATCGCCGCGAACGACGCCGCGGCGCTGAAGCGCGTCAAGGGCATCGGCACCAAGACCGCCGAACGACTCTGCCTCGAACTCCGCGACGTGATGGGCAAGCTCGATCTCGGCCCTGCCACCGGCGAGCCGTCCCGCACGCTGCCCAGCCAGAGCGCCGACGACGCGATCGCGGCGCTGGTCACGCTCGGCTACGTCGAGAAGGACGCGCGCGACAAGGTCGACCGCGTGCGCCGCCGCGCCGATGCGCCGCCGCCCGACGACGTCGAGGCGCTGGTCAAGGCCGTGCTGCAGATGTGAGCGCGAGCTACCGGCTCAGCACCACCAGCAGCAACTGCACGTCGGCCTGCCGCACGCCGGCCAGCCGCGACGCCTCGCCGATCGTCAACGGCCGCCGCTGCTGGAGCCGCGCCCGCGCTTCGTTGCTGAGCCCCGCCACCGCGGTGTAGTCGAAGGACTCCGGGATGCGCCGGTCCTCCATGCGCTTGAGCCGCTCGACCTCCATCGCCTGGCGCTCGACGTAGCCGGCGTACTTGACCTCGGCTTCGACCTCGGCCAGCTCGGCCGGGCCGAGCGCCATCGCCGCGAAGGTCTCGTCCCACGCAGCCAGGTCGGCCGTGGTGACCTCGGGTCGACGCAGCCATTCGGTCAGCGTGCGGCCGTCGCGCCGCGTCGCGTCGAGCCAGCGCAGCGCGGCGCGGATCCGCGCCTCCTTCTGCCGCACGGCATCGGCGGCGGCCGGATCGACGAGGCCGAGGCGTTCGCCCAGCGGCGTCAGCCGACGGTCGGCGTTGTCGCTGCGCAGCAGCAGCCGGAATTCGGCGCGGCTGGTGAACATCCGGTAGGGCTCGCTCGGATTGACGCGGCACAGGTCGTCGACCATCACGCCGAGGTACGCGGTGGCGCGATCGAACACGACCGGCGCCTCACCGCGGGCGAACCGCGCCGCGTTGAGGCCGGCGACGAGCCCCTGGCCGGCGGCTTCCTCGTAGCCGCTGGTGCCGTTGATCTGCCCCGCCGCGAACAACCCGGCCAGGCCGGCCACCTGCAGGTCGCCGCGCAACTGGTCCGTGGCGATGTGGTCGTATTCGACCGCGTAGCCGGGCCGCAGCACTTCGACGCGCTCGAGCCCTGGGATCGTGCGCAGGAACTGCAGCTGCACGTCGGCGGGCAGGCTGGTGCTGAGGCCGTTGGGGTAGATCTCGTCGCTGTCGCGACCTTCGGGTTCGAGGAACACCGGATGCGCGTCCTGGTCGGCGAACCGCACGACCTTGTCCTCGACGCTCGGGCAATAGCGCGGGCCGGATCCGGTGATGCGCCCCTGGAACAACGGCGAACGGTGGGCATGCGCGCGAATCACCGCGTGCGTCGCCGGGTTCGTGCGCGTCAGCCAGCAGCACAGCTGCGGCTGCTCGATGCGCGCGGTGCGGAACGAGAACGGTTGCGGCGGGTCGTCGCCGGGTTGCTCCTCGAGCCGGCCGAAGTCGATCGAGGTCTTGGCGAGGCGCGCCGGCGTGCCGGTCTTGTGCCGGCCGAGGCGGATGCCGAACGATCGCAACGACTCGCTGATGCGGGTCACCGCCGGTTCGTCGTACCGCCCACCCGGCGCGTCCCACGCGCCGGCGAACAAGCGGCCACCGAGGAACGTTCC
>CAYMRG010000763.1:0-2277 GCA_964392555.1 uncultured candidatus Brocadiaceae bacterium | reverse complement strand
GGTGACGGTCGCGCCGCGGTAGCAGCACACGCCGCCGCCGCTGTTCGAGGCGTTGTCCTCGAACGTGCAGCGGTCGACGGTCAGGCTGTTCGCGCCCGAGAACAGGCCGCCGCCGACCGCCAGCCCGATCGGACCGCCGAACGAGATGCGCGCCTCGTTGCCGCGGAACGTGCAGCCGTGGAGCGTCACGCTCGAGCCGTAGTCGAGGTAGAGGCCGCCGCCGGTGCCGCCGATGTAGGCGCGCGACGTGTTGGCGACGAAGTCGCAATCGCCGATGTCGATCGGTGCCGTGCTCGACAGGTAGACCGCGCCACCCCAGCCGTCGCTGGCGAAGTTCTCGACGAAGCGACAGCCGCGCACGGTCGGCGCGCCGCCGGCGATCACCATCGCGCCGCCGCCCCAGTAGCTGAGGTTGTGGGTGAAGGTGCAGTTCGCGATCGTCGGCGAGCCGTTGGCGAACAGGCCCGCGCCCGAGACGCGCTGCGGCGTCGACGTGGTGTCGAACGCGTTGCCGTGGCCGATCTCGAAGCCGTCGAGCACGGCGGTCGCATCGACATTCGCGGCGGCCTCGACGACGTGCTCGCTGTTCTCGGTGAAGTTGACCGTGCCCTGGTACCACAGCAGGCCGCTGCCGACGAGGTCGTCAGCGGCGAGGTCGCCGGTCAGCGTCGTCACGTGTGCGATCGGATCGCGCTGCCAGCGCGCGGTCTCGCCGCCGGTGAAGCCGCCGTAGAGCGCGACGCCGCTGCGCAGCTGGAACGCGACCAGCGGGTCGTTCGCGTGGGGACGGTAGGCGCCTGCGGCGACCCAGATCTCGAGGTTGGCGCCGGGCAGGGCGAGGGCCTGCTGCAGGTCCGGGAACGCGTTCGCCCACGACGTGCCGTCGGCGGTGCCGGTCGCGGTGCGGTCGACGTAGACGATCTGCTGGGCGGCGAGAGACAGCGGGAGCATGGCCACGGCGCAGGCCGCGGCGAGGGTGGTTCTGGGCATCGTGTGTCGGTGGGACGAGGTGACGTCAGGGTAGCGTCGTCACGCCATGGCGGAAGCAGGTCGTCGGGACAGGATCAGGGCGTAGAAACCTTGGCCGTGCCAGATTGCCAGAGTATGAATCTGGCATGGCTTCCTACCGCCTCGGCCAGGCCGCGCAGGTTCTCGGCGTCAGCGTCGATACGGTGCGGCGCCTCGTCGACAGCGGGCGGCTCAAGAGCATGCGCTCGGTGGGGCAGCATCGGCTGGTCGATGGTGCCCAACTCGCGCGGCTCGCCGACCAGGTGCCGGCCGATGCGCCGGCGGGCGCCGCGTCGTCGGCGCGCAACCATCTGCTCGGCATCGTCACGCGCGTCGTCAAGGACAAGGTCGCGGCGCAGGTCGAGCTGCGCTGCGGTCCGTTCCGCATGGTCTCGCTGGTGACGCGCGAGTCGGTCGACGCGCTGCTCAAGCTCGCGCCGGGTGTCCTCGCCTACGCGGTCGTCAAGGCGACCAACGTCGTCGTCGAGCTCGCCAGCGACGTGCCGGTGGCGCGGGTGGCGCGGGCATGAGCGTGGCGCGGGCAGCGGTCGCCGCGCTGGCGTCGTTCGCGCTGGCGCTCGCCGGCGGCTGCGCGCGCGGCGATCGACCGCCGCCGATCCGCGTGTTCGCCGCGGCCTCGTTGAACCGCGTGTTCGAAGCGCTCGCGCGCGCCTTCGAGGCGACCGACCCCGAGGCCAAGGTCGAAGTGCACTGCGCCGGTACGCCGCAGCTCGTGCTGCAACTGCGCGAAGGGGCGCCGGCCGACGTGTTCGCCGCCGCCGACCTCGCCAACATGGCGAAGGTCACCGACGCCGGGCTCGCCGTCGCGCCGCCCTGCGAATTCGCCGCCAACCACCTCGTCATCGCCGTCGCCGGCGGCAATCCGAAGGGCGTGCACCGGCTCGCCGACCTCGCGCGCCGCGAGCTGAAGGTGGCGCTGTGCGGCCCCGAAGTGCCAGCCGGAGCCTACGCACGGCAGACCCTGGCCAAGGCGGGCGTGACCGTGACCTCGCAGTCCGACGAGCCGAACGTCACCGCGGTCGTCACCAAGGTGCGCCTCGGCGAACTCGACGCCGGCATCGTCTACGCGACCGACGTGCGCGCCGGCGTCGCCGCCGTGCCGATCGACGCCGCCCACGACGTCGTCGCGCGCTACCCGTTGGTCGTGCTGCGCGGCGGCGCCAACCGCAGCGGTGGCGAACGGTTCGCTGCGTTCGTCACGTCGCCGGCGGGGCGCGCGATCCTGCGCGAGCACGGGTTCCACCTGCC
>CAYMRG010000762.1:0-2286 GCA_964392555.1 uncultured candidatus Brocadiaceae bacterium | reverse complement strand
TTGCGTCGTTCTTCGGGGGCGATGGCGACCGGCACCTCGAAGCTCCAACGGCAGTAGCCGTCCGGCAACGGCCAGCAGGCGTTGAGCCGCTGCCCGTCGAGCACGAGCCGCAGTTCGTCGCCGAGGTCGGCGTCGGTCTTGAACTCGAACACCTCGAAGTCGCTGCTCGGGCCGACGCTCGGGAACTCGATGTCGAGCCGGCGGCGGACCACGGAGCTGAGGCCGTCGGCGCCGACCACGAACGGGAATTCGTGGCGCCTGCTCTTGGCGACGACCCAGGCCGACTCCTGGACCGAGTAGCCGAGCGTGTCGAGGGCGAGGCGATCGATCGTCACGTCGACCCGGTCCGCGTGGGGCACGATCTGCGGCACCTCGTGGCACCAGTCGACGCGCACGCCGCGGTGCGACAACGCGGCGACCAGCCGTTCCTCGAACGCGCCCTGCGGCAACACGGCGAGGAACGAATGATCCTCCGGCAGGTCGCTGATGCGCATCTCGCCCCGCCGGCGCGCGCGATCGTAGATGCCGACCCGGCGCACGCGCAGGGCGCCGGCGAGCAGTTCGTCGAGCGACGCGTGCCGCTCGAGCACGCGCATGGCCTCGGCGTGCAGCGCCAACGCATAGCTGTGTGTGCCGGTGCGCGGTTCGCGGTCGACGATCTGGACACGGACACCCCGATGGACCAGCGCCAGGGCGGTGCACAGACCGACCGGACCGGCGCCGACCACGAGGACCTCGGGCTTCTTGTGAGCGAACACGGTTGCCTCCGGGCAGTGGTCTCGCGATGCGGTCGCGGCGACCGACGAGCGGCGGCCGCGATCGGCGAACCCGGATCGTAGGACCGCCCGGGCGCAGCCGCTGCGCCGCGCCGGGCGGCCGATGTTCGGCGCTGGCAGGGGCGTTTCGGCCGCCTGCACCAGCGCCGCCCGGCTACCGACGAGATGTCGGCATGCCGCGCACCCTGCACCGCCACGCCGCGTGTCCGGTGGCGCCGGTCAGCCCTTGGCGCCGCGCGGCCGGCGGCGATGATGCCCGCATGCGCCCGTTCCGTCGCCTCGCCCTCGATCGACGCACGTTCCTGCGCGGCGGTGCCGCGGCGATCGCGGTGCCGTGGCTCGACGCGATGGTGCCGGCGCTGGGTCGGGCACCGGCGGCGCCGCGCCGGGCGGTGTTCGTGTTCGCGCCCAACGGCGTCGAGCAGGCGGCCTGGCGGTGCAGCGGTGCGGGCCGCGACGTGCGCTTCGGCGACACGCTGGCGCCGCTGGCCGCGCTGCGCGAGCGCTGCACGGTGTTCCGTGGTCTGGCGATCGACGGCGGCCGGGGTCACGGCGATGGCGCCGGCGACCACGCGCGTGCGACCGCGTCGTTCCTGACCTGCGCGCATCCGCGCAAGACCGGTGGCAGCGACCTGCAGGTCGGCGTGTCGATCGACCAGCTGATCCGCCAGCAGGTCGGCGACGCGACGACGTTCGGCTCGCTCGAGCTGGGCATGGAGCGCGGCGCCGCGGCCGGCGTCTGCGATTCGGGCTACTCGTGCGCCTACAGCAACAACGTCAGCTGGCAGAGGGCCGACACGCCCGTGCCGAAGGAGACGGAGCCCAGGGCGGTGTTCGCGCGGTTGTTCGGCGATCCCGAGCAGGCCGGCGACGCGGCGACGGCGCGCGACGAGCGTCGGCGGGCGCGGTCGGTGCTCGATGCGGTGCGCGGCGAGGCGAAGGCCCTGACCGGCAAGCTCGGCGCCGCCGACCGGCAGAAGGTCGAGCAGTATCTCGCCGCGATCCGCGACCTCGAGCAGCGCCTGCAGCGAGCCGACGCCGAAGCGGCGACGACGACCGTGGCGCCGGCCGGGCTGCTGGCGCCCGATCAGGGTTACGAAGCGAAGTGCGCGCTGATGTACCAGCTGATCGGTCTGGCGTTCGCCGGCGATCGCACGCGCACCGTCTCGTTCATGCTCGGCAACGGCGGCAGCAACCGCAGCTACAAGTTCCTCGGCGTGCCCGATGGCCACCACGAGTTGAGCCACCACGGCAAGAAGCCGGAGAAGCTGGCCGCGATCGCCAAGATCGACCGCTTCCACATCGAGCAGTTCGCGGCCTTCCTCGCCGGGTTGCGCGACCAGGCCGAAGGCGACGGCGACCTGCTGGCCGCGTCCCTGGTGGTCTACGGCTCCGGGATCGGCGACGGCGACCGCCACAACCACGACGATCTGCCGGTGCTGCTCGCCGGCGAGGGCGGTGGCATCGCCGCCGGCCGAGGGCTCGTCGACCTGGGCGGCGAGACGCCGAT
>CAYMRG010000761.1:0-2291 GCA_964392555.1 uncultured candidatus Brocadiaceae bacterium | reverse complement strand
AGGACGCGGTGTTCGGCACACCAGACCGGCTGCTGCTCAACGACGGACGCGGGCACTTCCAGGACGCCACCGCGACCCACCTGCCACCGCCCGGGCCCTTCGCGAGCACCACCGGTATCGACCTCGTCGACCTCGACGGCGACGGCGATCTCGACCTGGTGACGGTCCACGATGCGCTGACGCAGAACCGCGTCCTGACCAACAACGGCAACGGCGTCTTCACGGACGTCACCGCGACCGCGCTGCCGCCCACCGCGTGGCACGGGCTGGTGCAGGCGGTCGGCGACTTCGACGGTGACGGCGACGTCGACTGGTTCACCGCCGCCGGTGCCGCCAAGCTGTACTTCAACAACGGCAACGGCGTCTTCGCCGATGTGTCCGCGACCCACCTGACCGGCCTGCCGAACGATCTCGGCAGCTGGTCGTACTTCCCGCAAGCGGTGGGCGACGTCGATCACGACGGCGATCCGGACCTCCTCGTCAGCACGTTCACGGGAAGCGCGGTGTTGCTCGAGAACCTCGGCGGCGGCCACTTCGCTCCGGCGGTGCCAGGCCTGCCACCCTTCTACGGCAACGTGCACCGGCTCGTCGACCTCGACGGCGATGTCGACCTCGACATCCTCGCCAACGACGGCAGGCTGGTCCTGCAAAACCAGGGCGGGCTGGCGTTCGTCGACGTGACCTCGACCGCGTTCCCGACGCCGCCGGCGGCCTCCGTGGCGTCGTTCGACGTCGATGGCGACGGCGACATGGACCTCCTGACGCCGCAGGTGCTGTGGACGAACGACGGCGCGGGTCACTTCGCCAGCCAGACGCTGCCCGCCACGCTGCCACTCTCGATCTGGCTCGACAACCGCCAGGCCGACCTCGACGGGGACGGCGACCTCGACCTGTTCGGGCTCGCCAACTTCACGACCCAGCTCGATGCACCGTCGGCCCCGGCGCGGGGCACCACCTACACGGTCGAGATCCACTGCCAGCCGAGCGTGGCGCCGACTCTCGTCGCGCCGGCCGCGGCGTTTGCGCAGACCGCGATCGCCCTGCCCGGCATCGGCCTGCTGCGGCTCGACCTGACGCAGGGCATGTTGCTGCCACCGGTGACGACGACGGCCGGGCTCGTGCAGCTGCCGTTCGCGATCCCAACCAACCCGGTCTTCGCCGGCTGGGAAGTGCACTTCCAGGCCGCGCTGCTCACGCCGACGCGGCCGCTGTTCCTGTCGAACGCGATCCAGGACTTCGTCCAGTGAGCGAGCGCGGTGCGGCCAGTCGGTGTGCAGCGCCTACCCGCCGGCGAACTTGACCTCGTGACCCGCCTTGCGCAGCAGGTCGGCGATCTTGTCGCGGTGGTCGCCCTGGATCTCGATCACGCCGTCCTTGGCGGTGCCGCCCGAGCCACACGCGGCCTTGAGCTTGGCCGCGAACGCAGCCAGCTCGTCGGCGCGCGGTGGCAGCCCGAGGATCGCCGTCATCGGCTTGCCGTTGCGGACCTCGCGGCGAACGCGCACGACGCCGTCGCCGACCGGGCGCACGTTCTTGGCGATCTGCTCGGCGCAGCGGCACTTGACGAGCTGCTTGCGGCAGCGCGGGCACATGCCGCCGGTCGCGGAGTCGTAGGCGAGGCGCGTCATCGGACCTGGCGCTACCGGGCGCGGGTCTTCTTCTGCTGCGCGCGCACCTTGGCGATGATCGCGTCGGCGGCCTTGGGCTCGGCCTGGCACTCGAGCAGCGCCTGCAGCAGCAGCGGCACGACGATCGTCGCGTCCGACTCGACGACGAACATCGGCGTCTTCTCGGTCAGCTTGTCCCAGGTGATCTTCTCGTTCGGCGTCGCGCCCGAGTACGAGCCGTAGGACGTCGTCGAGTCCGAGACCTGGCAGAAGTAGGCCCACGGCTTCACCGGCTGCTCGAGGTCGTACTTGATCGACGGCACGACGCAGATCGGGAAGTCGCCGGCGATACCGCCGCCGATCTGGAAGAAACCGACGCCCTTGCCCTTCGACAGCACCTTGTAGTCGTCGTAGAGCTGCGTCATGTACTCGATGCCCGACTTGACGATGCTCGCGCTGCATTCGCCGAACTTGACGTGCGACGCGAAGATGTTGCCGAACGTCGAGTCCTCGTGGCCCGGCACTACCATCGGCAGGCCGGCCTTGGCCGCGGCGAGCAGCCAGCACTCGTCGGGTGCGCCCTGGAAGTGCTTCCTGCCGAGCTTCTGCACGAGCTCGTAGAAGTACTCGTGCCAGAAGCGGCGCTGCCCCTGCTCGGTGGCGTGGAGCCACATCGGCACCAGG
>CAYMRG010000760.1:0-2301 GCA_964392555.1 uncultured candidatus Brocadiaceae bacterium | reverse complement strand
GCTGACGCTCGCGTTCGGCGCGCCCGAGCGGTTCGACGGCCACGGCGTGCTGCTGCGCTGCCGCGATGGCGCGGACGCGTTCGCGGCGCTGCGGCGGGCGATGCTGGCGCGCGACGACGTGCGTCCGCACGGCGCGCACGTGACGCTGGCACACCCGCGCAACCCGCGCGCGCCGGGCAACACCGACGCGGCGCTGGCGCGCGCGCCGACGGCGTTCGCGTGCACCTTCGCGGCGATCGACCTGATCGAGCAGGTCGACGACGGGCCGTGGCGCGTGCTCGCGCACTGGCCGCTGGCCGCGCCCTCGCGGCCGACGGCGTAGCGGTCACTTGCCGGGCTCGGCCAGTTCGCCCGCGTCCTCGTCGCGGGCCACGGTCAGCGTCACCTTGCCGAGCGTCTGCGGCCGCGGCAGCGGGCCGACCAGCAGCACGTAGTCGCCGGCCGGCAGCGGGCCGATCGCGAACGTGCCGTCGTCGCCGGTGCGCGATTCGACGTGCGCGACGAGGTCCGAGCCGACGCGTTGCGCGGTGACCGTCTCGCCGGGGCGCGGCGCGCGCTGCGCGTCGACGAGGCGGCCGGTGATCGAGCGCTGCGGCAGGTCCTCGGGGTGGAGGTCGAAGACGACCTCGCCCTCGCTGACTGCGACGCCGCGGCGGGCGGCGAGGTGGATCAGGCTGCGCGCGCCAGCCATCTGCGCCAGCACGATGTCGACCGTTGCCGAGCGCTCGCGCAGCACGCCGGTGCCGTTCGCTTGGATCGGGACCATCGACGGTGGCGCGCCGTCGGCGGCGCCCTGCGCGTAGGCGAACGCGAGCAACGGTCGACCCGCGGTGTAGCCATGCACGCGGATCGCGAGTTCGCGGCTTTCGCCGATCGCCACGTCCCACGTCGTCGCGGAATCGGCCGTCACGGTCAGGGTCGTCGACGCGATGACCGCCGCGCTCTGTCCGGACATCACCGCCTTCAGGCCGTGGGCGCCGGGCAGCAGGCCGGGCAACGTGTAGGTGCCGTCGGCCGCCGTCAGCGTCTGCCGCATGCCGAACAGGTTGGCGAGGTAGCCGATCGCGACGTCCTCGGGAAAGCCGACGATCTGCAGGCCCACGAGCGGCTGGCCGCCGCGGGTGCAGGTGCCGCGCACGCTCGCGCCGCGCTCGGCGCGCAGCGCCACCGCGACCTCGCCGGTGCCCGCGGCGATCTCGGTGAAGCATGGCGCCAGCGCGCGGTCGCGCGGGTTCGCGAACACGATCTGCGCGCCGATCCCGACTTCGTTGCCGAGGAATGAGCCGTCCGCCGCCGTGCGGCACCACGTGGCGCGCCGCTGCGGCCGTTCCTGGTCCCACGGGGTGACGCCGCGCTGGTCGGCCGGCAGGATCGCGACCGGTGCGCCGGCGAGCGGCGCGCCATCCGGCCCGTGCAGCGTGCCGCGCACGGTGCGCGCGGCGTCGCCGAGCACCAGTTCGAGCGCCAGCGCCTGACCGGCGGCGCCGCGCGCGGCGTGGGCCAGTGACCCGACGCGGCCGGGCAGGCACGCCTGCAGCTCGACGCCGGCCTGCACGTCGGCCGCGGTGAACGTGCCATCGGCGGCGCTGGTGGCGATCGGCACGGTGCCGGCGCGGCTGCCGTGCACCACGATGGTGGCGCCGGCCACCGGTGTGCCCCGCGCATCGACGACGCGGCCGGTGATGCGGATGCCCGCGGGCACGCGGAACGTGCGCCTGGCGTCCTTGCCGGCGCGGATGTCGACGACGCCGAGGACGCCGCCGCGGTCGAGGTCGATGGCCCAGCGATCGGCCGTGAGGCCGGCGAAGCGCGCTTCGCCGTTCGCGTCGGTGGCGACGAACGTCTGGTCGCGGCCGAGTTCCTGCTGCTGGGCGAACGGGTAGACCGCGACGTGGTAGCCGGGCAGCGAGCCGCCGTCGCCGTCGCGCAGGTGCACGACCAGCGTGGCGGTCGTCGGCGCGGCGGCGGTCGCAGTGGGCTCGGGGTCGGGGCGCGACGGTTCCGCGTGCGCGACCGCCGCCCGTTCGGCACCGGCATCCGGTGCGACGCTCGCGGTCTGCCCCTGCGCTCGCTGCACGCCCTCGACGCCACCCGGCGGCGTCGCCGCGATCGGCGTGGGCGCGCGCTCGACCCACCAGAACGCGGCGACGGCGAGAACGGCGACGCCGAGCGCCGCCGCGAGTTTGTGATGCAGCACGACGAGACCTCCGAGTCCGAGCAGGGCGAAAAAACCGGTCGTGGTCCCCGGACACCGCGCCAGCAGCTCCTCCCGCCCGGTCACCTCGACCCGGGTACAGCCCA
>CAYMRG010000759.1:0-2308 GCA_964392555.1 uncultured candidatus Brocadiaceae bacterium | reverse complement strand
CCAATTCCTGCTCGTGGTGAGCGGCTTCGTCGCGATGCGCAGCGGCGAGGCCGACGAGGAACGCATCGAGCACCGCGTGCCGGAGGCGGCGATCGAGCGCCACGAGGAGGCCGCCGAACGCTTCGTCTGGGCGGCGGTCGCCGTGCTCGGCGCCGCGGTCGTCCCCCTGGTGCTGCGCGGCAAGCCGCACGCGATCCGCATCGGCAGCGCCGCCACCGTGTTGGGGTCGCTCGCCGTCCTGGCGCTCGGCTATCGCGTCGGCCATGCCGGCGGCGAACTCGTGTATCGCCACGGCGCCGCGGCTGCGTATGCCGATTCGGCGAGCGGATTGCCTGACGCTGACACGGGCAATGCCGCTTCGGACGGTGGCTCGCGCGAGGCCGAGGAACACGAGGAACATTGAAATTCGCGAAGGGCGGGACTTCCACGACTCTCGCCGCAGCGCATACGCTGCCACGTCAGCCGACCGGTGCCGCCCCGCGCGGGGCGGTCGGCCGGTGAACGTCTCTCGTTTCTCGTTGCTCCGGAGCGCCCCATGCATCGTTCCGTCCTGCCCGCTTTGTGCGCGGGCATGTTCACGTTCCCCATCGCGGCCCAACGGCAGACCCCGGTCCTGAACACCGGCGGCTTCGTCAATGGCAAGGCCGAACAACCGATCGTCACGCCGGACCGCGTGGTGGTCCGCTTCCGCGGCGCCGTCGACGACGCGAGCGTGGCCCAATTGGCCAAGGCTGCCGGTGTCGAACTGGTCGATCGCGGCCTCGACGGCACCTTCCACGTCTTCCGCTGCCCCACCGAACTCGTCGACGCGATGGTGACGTGGTTCGGCGAACAACCCGGCGTCGAATACGCCGAGCGCGACGGTCTCGCGCACACGGCGACCAGCGACACCTACTGGTCCTACCAATGGAGCTTCTTCGACACCGGCGCAGCGTCGGGCACCACCGTCAGCAATTGGGGCGTACGCGCACCGCAGGCCTGGGCCAACGGCGCCACCGGCAGCGGCGTCGTCGTCGCGATCGTCGACAGCGGCGTCGCCTACGAGAACTATGGCTCGTTCGCGCTGGCGCCCGACCTCAATGGCCGCCCGTTCGTGTCGCCTTACGACGCCGTGACCGGCGACGGTCACGCCAACGACGAGAACAGCCACGGCACGCACGTCGCGGGCACGATCGGCCAGGTGACCAACAACAACGTCGGCTGCGCGGGCATCGCCCACAATTGCACGATCATGCCGGTCCGCGTGCTCAATTCGTCGGGCACGGGCTCCTACACGCAGATCGCCAACGGCATCAACTGGGCCAGCTCGCACGGGGCGAAGGTCGTCAACCTGAGCCTCGGCGGCAGTGCTGGCTCGACCACGCTCTCCAACGCGGTGACCAACGCGGTCAATGCCGGCCTCACGGTCTGCGCCGCCACCGGCAATACGGGCACGTCGGGCGTGCAATACCCGGCGCGTTACACGCCGTGCATCGCGGTGGGCTCGACGCGCTTCGACGGCAACCGCTCGAGCTTCTCGACCTACGGCACCGGCATCGACGTGACGGCGCCGGGTGGCGAGACCTCGATGGACCAGAACGGTGACGGCTACGGCGACGGCATCCTGCAACAGACGTTCGCCTCGGGTTCGCCGACCTCGTTCGGCTACTACTTCTTCCAGGGCACGTCGATGGCGACGCCGCACGTCAGCGCGATCGCCGCGCTGGTGCGCCAGAAGCACCCGACCTGGACGGCGACGCAGGTGCGCAACGCGATCCAGAACACCTGCCGGGATCGCGGCGCCGCCGGTTACGACACGACCTACGGCTACGGCATCGTCGACGCGTTCGCCGCGAGCCAGTGAGTCGCGCGCGGGTCGGTCAGCGCACGATGCGCAGATCGACCCGCTGCTCCGCCGCGCCGCCGTCGACCGTCACCTCGACGCGGCTCGCCGCGTCGTCCTGGTTCTCCAGGAACGGATCGTCGGCGCGGCGGCGGCCTGCGACCACCGCATAGCGCCCCGCCGGCAGCGCGGTGCCACACCGCCAGGTGCCCGCGGCGTCGACCGCAGCGTCGACGCGGAAGCCGGCCGGCAGGTTGCCTTCACCGAGCGCGAGCACCTGCACGACGATCGTCCGATCGATCACGTCGCCGAGCAACGCGCTGCCGAACAGGCGCGTGGCCACGGGAACGATGACGACGCCGAGGTCGACGTCGGCGGCACCGACCGCGATGCCGCGAACGTAGTGCGGCGCGCGCCCGGCGACATCCAGGCGCAGCTGGTAGCCGCCGGGAGCCACGTGCGGCAGCGCGATCGCGCCACCGGCCG
>CAYMRG010000758.1:0-2310 GCA_964392555.1 uncultured candidatus Brocadiaceae bacterium | reverse complement strand
CCCGCCGCTCCCAGCCATCGCCGTTGCGCCGCGTCTCGTAGGCCGGCCAGTAATGCTTGTCGAGCTTCAGCGTGATCACCTCGGGCGCGTTGTTCCAGGTGATGGTTCGCAGCCGCAGCGAGGCGCGATCCGGGCGCCCGGTGACGACCTTGAGGAAGCTGTCGAGGTCGGGGGTCGGCGTGCCGTCCACTTCGACGATGCGCCGCCCCGGGAACAGGCCGTAGCGAGTCGCCGGCGAGCCGTAGGCGAAATAGCTGACGTAGACGCCGACCGGCGGCATGCCGCGCTGCGCCAGCATCGCGCGATGCGGCGCCTGCAGCGTCGCCCCGCCCCACTGCACCACGCGATCGACGTCGACGCCAGAGAGCACGGCGGTCGGCACGTCGAGTTCCGCCGCGCCCTGCTCGCGCCACACCGTCACGCGCACCCGCTCCTTGTCGGCGACCGCGCGCTCCAGCTCGCGGAAGCGCGTCACCAGCTTGCCGTCGACCGCCAGCAGCAGGTCGCCCTGGCGCAGCAGCTTCTGCGCCGGTGCGCCGCCGACCAGGCGCGTGACCGTCAGCACCTGGCGCCGCGCGCCACCGGCCTGCTCCAGCTGCCGCAGCCAGTCCGGCGCGAGGCCGAGTCGGCGCGCGCTGGCGAGCGGCTGGGGGGTGAGCTCGGCCTCGAGCGAATGCAGCGCCCGGCCGTCGCGCTGCCGCTCGACCATGTCGGCGACGAGGTCGATGCTGACCGCGCGACTGAGCTGCTGGGTCTCGCGGCCGCTCTCGAACGCGAAGCTGGACCACAGGCCGCGCACGCGGCCGGACTTGTCGACGACGACGCCGTCCTCGACGCCGGGCGTCGTGGTCAGCGTGGCAACATCGAGGTTGGTGTCGCGGAACTGCATGGTGCGCGACAGCGGCAGCGCCAGCGGCTCGACGTCGCCGATCTGCGTGCCACGCACCTTGATGTCGCCCTCGCGGCCGAGGCCGATCACCCACACGGGCTCGCCCGGCACCAGCTCGCGCCGCTCGAAGGCCGCGGCGCGCACCGGCGTGCCACCGATCAGCTTCGGGTCGAACGACACCAGCGCGAGGTTGTGCAGCGGGTGGATGTACTCCACCCGCCCGGGGATCTCGAGCGTGCCGGCGAACGTCAGGCGCACGTCGCCGATCGACACCGGCACCGTGTTGCGGTCGACGACCACCAGGCCGCGCGCGGCATCGACCAGCAGGCCGGTGCCGTAGTAGTTGCGCTCGGTGATGCCCGAGACCGAGTACGGCATGTCGAAGGACACGCCGACCAGCGACGGCGCGAGCTGCGCGGCGCGCGGATCGGACTGCTTGGCGAACGTGGTCTCGCCGCCGGCGAGCGGCTTCGGGGCCGGGCCGCGCGCGATGTCGACGCAGTCCCAGGTGCCGCTGGCGTCGTTGCGCGTGCAGCGGCGCGCCGGGAACCAGCGCCGGTCCATCCGCACCGAGCGCAGCTGGCTGCCGTTCGGGTCGTCGATGGTCGAGAAGCGCAGCGCCGCGCGGTCGCCGTGGCCGAGCGCGGCGATCGCCGCCTCGAAGTCGTCGATGCCGCCGATCTGCTTGCCGTCGACGCTCAGCACCACCGCGCCGCGCGGGATGCCGGCGGCGCCGAGCAGGTAGCCGGGGTTGGCGACGTAGGCGCCGCGCACCGGGAGGTTGAAGTGGCGTGCCTGCTGGTAGGACAGCGAGTGCACGATCGACTCGCCGAAGTCGAGGTACGCGGCCGGCGTGATCGCGTGCAGGTCGCCGACCGCGACGTTCGCCGTGACCGGCTGGCCGCCGCGCGACAGCTCGAGCTTCACCGGCTTGCCGACCGAGTCGTCGAGCACCGCCGACAGCGGCTCGAACTGCGTCACGTACTGGCCGTTGACCTTGCGCAGGATGTCGCCCGGCTGCAGCGCGCCGTCGGACGGCGAGCCCGGCTGCACCTCTGCGACCACCAGCATGCCGGTGTACGCGGGGAACGCACGGCGCACGTCGCCCTCGGTCTGCGGGTCGAGGCCGAGCCGCCGCAACTCGTCGAACGGCGCGTAGGTGAACACCGTCTGCAGCGTGCCCGCAATGCGGCCGAACTGGTCGTCGCGGGCGGTGAAATCGCCCGGGCTGTACAACTCGTCGAGAAAAAAGCGTGTGGCCGGCTCCACCATGGGGTCGGCCATGAGGTCGGCATAGGTGCCCATGAAACGGCGGGACTGCAGTTGCTTGACCTCCAGCACCGCCTGGGCCAGTGCCGGGTCGCGCTGGCGCAGCAGGCGCAGGGCGGTCACGTCGGCGATGCAGTTGCGGATGGTTTCAG
>CAYMRG010000757.1:0-2322 GCA_964392555.1 uncultured candidatus Brocadiaceae bacterium | reverse complement strand
CGGACCCGCGCCGGCGAGGACCACGTGTGGGTCATCGACGCCGGGGGGCTGGCGCCCGGGGCGCCTCCCGCCCTCCGGGGCGCGCACCACCCGCGCGCGGCCCAGGCGCGGTTCCCGTTCCTGGCGGCCAACCTCGTCGAACGGGCCGCTGGTGCGCCGGTGGCCTGGCCCAACGTGCAGCCGTCGGCGATGGTCGAGGTCGCCGGCGTGCGGGTCGGGCTCGTGGGCGTGATGACGCTCGACGCCCTGTCACTGACGCTGGCGCCGAACGTGGCCGGCCTGGTCGTCACGCCGCTCGTGCCGGCGATCGTGCGCGAGGCCGCGGCGTTGCGCGCGCGCGGCGCGCAGGTGATCGTGGTGGTGGCCCACGCCGGCGGATCGTGCGCGACCTTCGACGCGCCGGACGATCTCACCGGCTGCGACGACACCGCCGAGATCGTGCACGTCGCGCGTGCCCTGCCGCCGGGGCTGGTGGACGCGATCGCCGGCGGCCACACGCACGACGCCATGGCGCATCGCGTGAACGGCATCCCGATCGTGCAGGCGTTCTCCTGGGGCCGGGCATTCGCGCGCGTCGATCTCGACGTCGACGCGGCGCGGATGAACGGCGCCGTCGCGGCCACGACGGTGCACGCGCCCACGATGGTGTGTGCGTGGACGGCACCGTCGTCGGCGGCGTGTGCTCCCGGCGCGTCGGACACCGCGGTGCGCGCTCGCTACGAAGGACGCCCCGTGACGGAGGATCCCGCCGTCGCCGCTGCGATGGCGCCGGTGCTGTCGCGCGTAGCCGCCGTGCGCGCCCGCCTGCTGGGCGCGGTGCTCGAGGCGCGGGTGCCGCGGATCGCGGCGGGAGGGGAGTCGCCCCTCGGCCACCTTTTCGCCGAGGCGATTCGCGCCGCCGTGCCAGGAGCCATGGTGGGCCTGAGTTACGGCGCGGGTCCCGGCGGCCTGCGTGCGGATCTCCCCGCCGGCCCGGCGACGGTCGGGGCGCTCTACGACGTCTTCCCCTTCGACAACGCCGTCGAGGCGCTGTGGCTGACGGGCGCCGAGCTCACGCGTCTGACCGAGGACCACCTGTCGCGGCCGCGCTGGGGGGCGCGTTCGCTCGGCCTCGCCGGTGTGCAGGTGCGGGTGGCCTGCGACGGATCGCGGCCGGTCGTGGCGCTGCAGGACGACGGCGGGCGTCCCATCCCCGCGGACACGCGCGTGCTCGTCGCGCTGCCCGACTTCCTCGCCGGGCGCGCGCGGCGCGCCGGACTGGGCCGGGCCGTGGCCGTGGATCCGCCCGTACTGGTGCGCGAGGCGGCGGACCAGTGGATGCGGCGCGCGCGTCCCGCCGTACCGTCGTCGCTGGTGGATCGCTGGCGTGTGCCCGCTGGCGCAGCGCCGTGCCTCGCCGGCTGACTGGTGGCTCAGCGCGGGCGCCGCGCGACGACCAGCCGGTAGCGGGCGACACCCCGGGCGTAGAGCCGCTCGAGGTGCAGGCCGCCGGCGACGGCGTCGTGCAGGACGGCGGCCGGCGTCAGCGACGCGAGCGGCCACGCCGCGCGCGCCAGCGCGAGGCGCACCAGCAGCGAGCCCGGCCGGCGCCCCACGAGGTGCGGCGTGAGGTCGACCTCGTGCACGCGGGCCAGGCCCGCGCCATCGATGGCCTGGTCCAGGGCGCGATCCGTCAGCACGCGCGGCGCGTGCCAGCCGCGGCGGAATCCCGCGAGGTCGACGTCATCGTTCGCGAGCGCGTCGGCCGGCGCGTCGTCGACCACGAGCAGGCGGCCGCCGGGGCGCAGAATACGGGCCAGCCGCACGAGGGTGGCCGGGGGATCCGGGGCGTGCGCGAGCGACTCGATCGCGACGATCAGGTCCACGCCGTCCGGCCACAGATCCGCGAGCGGCGCGTCGTAGTCACGCACGAGGAATCGCAGCGCCTGGGCGGCCCCGCGCGTCGCCGCCGCGGCGGTGGCGCGCGCGGCCTGATCGGGGCTGATCGTGATGCCGACGCCGTGGATGCCGAGTCGCGCGTGCAGGAACAACAGCGTGCCGCCGAGGCCGCACCCGGCGTCGAGGACGAACAGTGGTGCCCGGGCCGCGGTGTCGGCGGTCGTGTCGAGGGCGGCGAGCAGCGCGTGGTGCAGGACGTCGCCAGAGATCTCACCGCTGGCGGCGCGCAGGCGCCGGTGCACCGTGAGCGTCTGCTGACCGGTGTCGTGGCCGACGTGGCGCGCCGCGTCCTGCAGCCACGTCAACCACGCGTAGTAGCGCGGCACGCTCATCGGATCGAAGGCTCAGGCGCCGGCGCCGCTGACGCGCACCAGGGTGCGGCCG
>CAYMRG010000756.1:0-2331 GCA_964392555.1 uncultured candidatus Brocadiaceae bacterium | reverse complement strand
GGATCGCGCCGTCTCCGCCGCGCCAGCGCCCGGCGCCGCCCGAGCCACGACGCACCGCGAATTCGCGGACCCGCAAGGGAAAGCGCTGTTCGAGGATCTCGGGGTCGGTCAGTCGCGAGTTGGTCATGTGCGTCTGCACCGCATCGCAGCCGTCGAAGCCGTGGCCGGCGCCCGAACCGCCGGCGATGGTCTCGTAGTACTGCAGGCGCGAGTCGCCGAAGGTCAGGTTGTTCATCGTGCCCTGCGAGCCGGCCAGCACGCCGAGTGCCGCATACAGCGCGTCGACGATCAACTGCGAGGTTTCGACGTTGCCGGCGACGACGGCGCAGCCGCGCGGCGGGTCGAGCAGGGACCCGGGCGGCACGACGACCTGCAACGGCTCGAGGCAGCCTTCGTTCAACGGGATCGGGTGCGCCACCAGGGTGCGGAACACATAGAGCACCGCGGCGGTGACTACCGCGCGCGGCGCGTGGAAGTTGTGCGTGCCGGCGGCCGAGGTGCCGGTGAAGTCGATGCTCGCGCGGCCCGTGCCAGGGTCGAGCCGCACCTCGACGACGATCCGTGGCCCCGCGTCCAGCGCCAGCTCGGCACGTCCGCGGCGCGCTCCCAGCGCGACGATCGCGGCCGAGACCGCGTGCGCGGCATTGTCCTGTACGGCGTGCATCGCCCGCTGCAGGGTTGCGGCGCCCCAGCGTGCCACCGCGCGCTGCAGTTCGGCGGCGCCCCGGGCATTGGCGGCGAGCTGGGCGCGCAGGTCCGCGACGTTCTGGTCGGGATTGCGCGCCGGCCAGGGGCCGCGGGCCAGCGCCGCACGCAGGCCCGTCTCGTCCAGTCGCCCGCCGACGAGCAGCGGGAAGTCCTCGAACAGCGCGCCTTCCTCGCCGACGTCGCGGCTGAACGGCGGCATCGAGCCCGGCGTGATGCCGCCGAGGTCGGCGTGGTGCGCGCGCGAGGCGACGAAGAACGCCGGCTCCCTGGCGCCGTCGTCGAGATGCACGGGGCTGACGACGGTCACGTCGGGCAGGTGGGTACCGCCGTGCCAGGGGCTGTTCACCATCCAGGCGTCGCCGGGTCGCATCCGCCCGCGTCGCGATCCGAGCAGCGCGCGCACGGTCGCGCCCATCGAGCCGAGGTGCACCGGGATGTGCGGCGCATTGGCGACCAGCCGCTCCTTGATGTTCACGGATTGCGCCGTGCGCCGCAGCACCTCGCCCATCTGGGTCGCGACGTGGGTGAACAGGCCGTTGAACACCTCGAGGCGCGCGGCGCCAAACGGCGCTGCGTCGTCGCCTGCGGCGAGGGTGCGAGCCGCGTGCTGTTCGGCGCGCAGGGCGCCATCCGGCAGGCGCTCGACGCGCCAGCCGGGCTCGACGACGAAGGTGGAGTTCGGCTCGACGACCAGCGCCGGTCCCTCGACCGCCGTGGCGAGCGTGCTGGCATCGAACACGGGCACCTCGCGCCAGCCTTCGAACCAGGCGCGCGCGGTCGCGGGCAGGATCGCCGGCAAGGTCGTGCGCGTCGCCGGCGAGGGCGGCATGGGTCGTGGCTCGGGTGCGACGCGGCGCATCCGGGCCTCGACGCGGACCGCCGCGACCTCGAGTCGCGCCGGATCGGCGTCATAGCCGAAGCGGGCGCGGTGCTGCGCGAGGAAGCCGCTGCGCAGCGCAGCCGGCGACTCGCCCTCGACGTCGAGCGTGGTCTCGCTGGCGCCGTCGCGCAGCTCGAACCAGCTGGTGAGCTGCAACGCGCCGTCGGCGGCGGGTTCGGCCTGCAGAGTCGCGGATGCCTCGGCCGCGAGCCCGTCGCGCAACGCCCGCGCCGCGTCCCAGCCGGCGGCATCGAGTCGGCGCTGCAGGCCGCGACGCCGCACCTCGACGCGGTCGGCGATGCCGATGCCCCAGGCCGAGAGCACGCTCGCCAGCGGATGCACCAGCACGCGGCGCATGCCGCTCGCCTCGGCGACGCGGCAGGCGTGCTGGCCGGCGGCACCACCGAAGGCGAACAGCGTGAAGTCGGCCGGATCGAGGCCCTGCGCGATCGCAACGTGGCGGATCGCTGCGGCCATCGCCGCGATCGCCACCTCGAGATAGCCGGCGGCGAGGGGCGCGAGCGCGGCGTCGGGCGAGGCGGCAAGTGCCCGCAGGGCCGCATGCGCCGCCGCCACGTCGATCGGCGCGTCGCCTTGCGGGCCGAAGACACGTGGCAGCGCGGCCGGCAACAGCCGACCGAGCACCACCTGCAGGTCGGTGACCGTCGCCGGCCCGCCGCGCCCGTAGCAGGCGGGCCCGGGATGCGCGCCGGCGGACTCGGGCCCGACGACGCCGCGACCGT
>CAYMRG010000755.1:0-2332 GCA_964392555.1 uncultured candidatus Brocadiaceae bacterium | reverse complement strand
TTCGCGAGCCGCGCGCCGGCGCCGATCGCCAGCTCCTTGAGCACGAAGGCGGAGCGGCCTTCGACGTAGATCGGCGCCGGCACCAGGAACACTGACAGCCACAGCACCGGCCACAGCCCGGTGAGTCGCGCGCGACCGAGCGCGAGCCAGGCGGCGCCCGGGATCGCCAGCACGAGGCTGCCGGCGGCCAGCGAGTCGATGCGCAGCCAGGTGCCGATCGCCAGCAGCAGCAGCGCCGGGCCGAGCAGCCACCAGCCGCGGCGGTCGCGGCTCGCCGGCCGCGCGCGCCACGTGCCGCGGCGCGACCAGACCACCGCGACGGCGACCACCGGCACCAGCCAGCCGTGCTGGAAGTACATCGTCGGCGCGTTCCACCGTTCGACGCACCAGCGCAGCGCCAGGCCGTAGGCGACCAGCAGCGGCGCGAAGATCGTCAGCAGCGACCTCACCGACGCCTCGCCGCGGCGATCTGCTCGTAGATGCGCACGACGTGGTCGGCATTGCCGCGCCACGTCCACGGCGCGTCGAGCAGACTCTGTCGCCCGGCCGCGCCGAGCCGCCGGGCGAACCCGCGATCCGCGACCAGCCGGCCGAGCTGCGCCGCCAGCGCGTCGGCCGAGCCCGGCTGGAACAGCAGCCCGTTGACGCCGTCGCGGACGTTCTCGCGCAGGTTCGGCTGGTCGGGCGCCAGCGTCGCGACGCCCGCGGCCAGCGAATCGAACAGTTTCAGCGGCGACGCATACTCGTTGATCGCGGGGATCAACGCCCCGTCGCAGGCCATCACGTGCGCCGGCAGGAGCGCGGGCGGCACCACGCCGACCGCGCGGACGCGGTCCTGCAGGCCGCGCGCGGCCGCGGCGGCGCGCAGCGGCTCGAGCGCCGGTCCTTCGCCCATCAGCACGAGCACCAGCGCGGCGAAGCCGGGCCGCTGCATGACGTCGAGCACGAGGTCGAGGCGGTGCCAGGGCCGCATGTAGCCGACGAAGCCGAGCGCGAACGCGTCGTCGGCCAGCGCCCAGCGCGCGCGCGCGGCGCGCGCCGCCGCGGCCGCCGCGGCGCCGTAGCGCTCCGGATCGGCGCCGTTGCCGATCACGTGCACGCGCTCGCGGACCGCGCCGCGCGCCACCAGCAGGTCGGCGAGCACCTGCGTGACGGCGAGCACCGCGTCGGCGCCGCCGAGCACCTCGCGTTCGGTGCGTTCGGCGCGCTTGCGGAAGCGCAGGCTGCCGAGCTTCGCCATCTCGTCGACCATCGGCGAATTGACCTCGAGCAGCAGCGGCAGGCCCAGTTCGCGCGCGACGTCGAGCCCGGCGCGGCAGTGCAGCGCGTGGCGCTCGTAGACGAAGTGCGGCGCGAACTTCGCCGCGGCCTGGCGCAGCATCTTGCGACCGCGCTGGTTGTAGAGCACCTCGAGCACCTCGACGGCGCCGCGCGGCAGGCTGAGCCGCTGCCAGAAACCACCGCGCGCGACCTTGCCGGCGCCCTCGGCGGGCGCGGCGACGAGGGCCGGGCCCGGCTTCGCTTCGGTCTTCGGCACCAGCGCGCACTCGTGGACGAGCTGACCGTTCTGCCGCAGCGCGCCGATCAGCTCGCGGACGTGCACGGCCTGGCCGTCGTCGGCGCGGATGCGGTGGTGGTAGAGGATGCGGTAGGACTCGCTCACGGACGGGTCTCCCCCAGCGCGCGCCGGAACAGCTCGCTCAGGAACGCGACGGGTTCCTGCCAACCATAGCGTTCGGCGAACGCGCGCACCGCGGCGGCATCGGCGGGCACCGCCAGCACCGCGCGGATCGCCGCCGCCAGCGCCGCCGCATCGCCTGGCGGCACCAGGGCACCGCGCGCCGGCGTCAGCGTCGCGCGGTCGAGGATCTCGGGGATGCCGCCGACGTCGGTCGCGACGACGCGCAGCCCCGTCGCCAGCGCCTCGGTGACGACGTTGGGCCAGCCCTCGCGTTCGCTCGGCAGCACCAGCAGATCGGCGGCGCGACACGCCAGCGCGACCTCGTCGGGCGGCCGCGTGCCGAGGCAATGCACGCGCGCACCGCCGGTCGCCACCAGCGCGGCGCGCTCGGGCCCGTCGCCCACCAGCACCAGCGACACGTCCTCGGGCAGCTCGCGCAGCGCCGCGGCGGCCAGGCCGAAGCCCTTGCCGGCAACCAGCCGGCCGACGCCGAGCAGCAGCCGGCCGGTCGCCGGCAGACCGAGCCGCGTCCGCGCCGTCGCGCGTTCGGCGGCGTCGCGCGGCGGGCGGAAGCGCTCGAGGTCGACGCCGTTGCGGACGCAGCGCACGCGATCCTTCGTCAGGCCGGCGACCGCGGCGAAGCGTTCGGCG
>CAYMRG010000754.1:0-2340 GCA_964392555.1 uncultured candidatus Brocadiaceae bacterium | reverse complement strand
TGCAGGGCGCGATCCAGTTGCATCGGTTCGGCGGCGACCCGTTCCTCGCCAACCTGGTGGGCCTGTCGGTGGTGCGCGAACTCGGGCCGCTGATGACCGCGATCCTCGTCACCGGCCGTTCGGGCGCCGCGTACGCCGCCGAACTGGGGACGATGCAGGTCAACGAGGAGGTCGACGCGCTGCGCACGCTCGGTCAGGATCCGCAGCGGTTCCTGGTCTTCCCGCGCGTGCTGGCGCTGCTGGTCGCGGTGCCGCTGCTGACCGTGATCGGCGACCTGATCGGCGTGCTCGGCGGGCTCGCGCTCGCTGTGTCGTACCTCGACCAGCCGCCGGTCGTCTACCTGCAATCGCTGCAGCGCTCGGTCGGCCTGCTCGACGTCGGCACCGGCGTCATCAAGAGCGTGTTCTTCGCCGTGGCGATCGCGCTGATCGCCTGCCAACGCGGCCTCGCCACGCGCGGTGGCGCGTCCGGCGTCGGCAGCGCCACGACGTCGGCGGTGGTGGTGGTGCTGTTCACGCTGGTGACACTCGATGCGGTGTTCACCTGGGTCTTCTCCCTGCTGGGGTGGTGAATGGCACGCGTCCTGCAAGTCCGCGATCTGACGATCGGCTACGGCCACGAGGTGGTGCTCGAGGAGATCGCGTTCGACGTCGAACGCGGCGAGGTGTTCGCGATCCTCGGTGGCTCCGGCTGCGGCAAGTCGACGCTGCTGCGCACGCTGACCGGACTGCAGCCACCGCTGCACGGCCGCGTGCACTTCAGCGGCATCGGTCCGCCGGCGATGGCGATGACGCCGCCGATGTTCGGCGTGTTGTTCCAGTCGGCGGCCCTGTTCGGCTCGTCGACGCTGCTGCAGAACGTGCTGTTGCCGCTGCGCAAGTGGAGCCGGCTGCCGCCGGCCGCCGCCGAAGCGGTGGCGATGTCGCGGTTGCGACTGGTCGGCCTCGACCGCTTCGCGCACCACCTGCCGTCGGAGGTGTCGGGAGGCATGCGCAAGCGGGCCGGCATCGCCCGCGCACTGGCGCTCGACCCGCCGATCCTGTTCCTCGACGAGCCATCGGCCGGGTTGGACCCGGTGACCGCGGCCGAACTCGACGAATTGATCCTGACGCTCGCCCGGGGCCTGCTGGTTACGATCGTCATGGTGACGCACGAACTGCCGAGCATCCTGCACGTCGCCGACCAGTGCATCATGCTGGACCGCGCGGCCGGTGGCATCATCGCGCGCGGTGCGCCGCGCGAACTCGCCGAACGTTCGGCCGACGCCCGCGTGCGGGCCTTCTTCCGGCGCGAGCCGATGGCGAGGCAGGCGTGACCGCGCCCGCCGATCGCTGGAAGCTCGGCCTGTTCGTCGTCGCCGGCTGCGCGACCGTGATCACCGGGCTGACCTGGCTCGGCATGCGCGAGCTGCGCCGCGAGACGCATCCGGCGATCGCGTTCTTCGACGAGGCGCTGACCGGACTCGAGGAAGGTTCGCCGGTCAAGTTCCGCGGCGTGTCGATCGGCGTCGTCGAGCGCATCAACGTCGCGCCCGACAAGAAGCACCTGGCCGTGCGCGCCTCGCTCTACGACAGCTACCTGCGCGATCTTGGCCTCGATCCGCAGATCGGCGTCGACTCGCCGCTGCCGGACAACCTGCGGGCGATGGTGGTGATGTCGTGGGTGACCAGCACCTCGTTCATCCAGGTCGACTTCTTCCCGGATCCGCCCCAAGGGCCGCAGGTGCTGCCGTTCCCGGTGCCGACCGGCGTGCCGTTCCTGCGCACGGTGCCCAGCACGGCGAAGAGCCTCGACGACGCGGGCCGCGAGGTGATGCGCGAACTGCCGGCGCTGGCGGCCGCCGCGCGCGGTCTGCTCGAAGGTCTGCAGACCGATCTCGCCGCGGCCCGGCTGCCGCAGCTCGCCGCGCGCCTCGACGCCGTGCTGGCGCAGGCCGACAAGCAGCTCGCCGCCCTCGCCGAGCACGACACGGTCGGCGTCGCCACCGCCGCGCTGCAGAGCATGCGCGGCGCGACCAGCGAGCTCGAAACCGCGCTCGGCGACCTGCGCGGTGCGGTGACGACGCTGCGCGAGGAGGTCGCCGCGACCCAGCTGCCGGCGACCGGGTCGGCGTTGCGCGCGGCGGCGGCGTCGGTCGGCACGGCCGGTGACGACATCAGCGCCCAGATCACCCACCTCGGCAGCGCGCTCGCGGCGATCGAACGACTGGCGGCGCTGCTCGAACGCGATCCGGAGGCTCTGCTCTACGGCCGCGGTGCGGCGAGCGGCTCGCCGTTGGCCCCTGGCAAACGATGATGCGATTCCATGGTCTCGGGCGGCCAGCGTCGGCCGCGTTCGCG
>CAYMRG010000753.1:0-2340 GCA_964392555.1 uncultured candidatus Brocadiaceae bacterium | reverse complement strand
GGCCGCGGTCGGCGTCACCGGGCCGTTGCCCGACAGCATCGTGCTGGTCGCGGACGGGCGCGCGCGCACGCGTTCGACGGCGGCGCTGGCGATCGCGCGGCGATTGCGCATGCCGTGGCCGCTGCTCGCCGTGTTCTGGCTGGTGCCGTATCCGCTGCGCGACCTCGTCTACGACTGGATCGCGCGCAACCGTTACCGCTGGTTCGGCAAGCGCGAGGAATGCTGGGTGCCGACGCCGGCGCTGCGCGCGCGCTTCCTCGACGCCGGCGAGCGCTGAACTACGCGCGCCGCCGCCACAGCGCGAACGGTGCGCCGAGCGCGGTGATCGCGAGGCCGGCGAACGAGGCCTCCGGCTGCTGCCAGACCGCGCCGACGGTCACGGCGCTGGCGCTCAGCGTGAACAGCAGCGCGACGACGGCGCCGCCGGGCACGCGCAGGGCGCCGTCCCGGCTGCCGCGCAACCGCAGCAACGCGGCACCACAGAGCGCGTAGAAGATCCAGTCGACGAACACCACGCCGTCGCAGACGAAGCCGAGCGTGTCCATCGTCTTGCCCTTGGTGGCGACGAAGTGCACCAGCAGCAGCAGCGCGATGCCCCAGAGACCCTGGCCGAGCACGCCGAGCACCGGCGTGCCGAAGCGCGCGTGCAGCCGGCCGAACGCGGCAGGGAACAGGCCTTCCTGCGCCATCGCGTAGAGCACGTAGGGCGGTGCCAGGCAGATCGTGTTCAGGATGCCCGCGGCCGAGACGACGATCATCGCGGCGATCACGCGACCACCGCTCTCGCCGAGCGCGGCGAGCGCCGCGTCGGCGCCGATCTTGGTGCTTTGGCTCGCCGCGGTGAAGCCGAGCAGCGACAGGTAGGCGAGGTTGATCGCGAGGTAGACGACGATCACGACGCCGACGCCGCCGAGGATGCCGAGCGGCAGGTCGCGGCGCGGGCGCGCCGCCGCACCGGCGAGGAACGAACCCTGCTGCCAGCCGCCGATCGCGAACAGCACGGGCAGCAGCGCCGCGGCGAGCATCGCCAGCACGCCGCGGTCGTGCGGCGGTGGCAGCGCTTCGGCGGGCCGTGCCGGCGCCCACAGCGCCAACGAGGCGAGCACGGCGATCGCCACGACCTTCAGCACGGTCAACGTGTTCTGCACCAGCTTGCCGGTGCGCAGGCCGACGACGTTGGTCAGCGTGAAGGCGAGCATCAGCCCGGCCGCGAGCCAGACCTTCGTGTCGGTCGCGAACTGCTTGCCGAGTACGACCTCGAGGTTGTCGACCAGGATCAGGCCGATCACGCCGAGCGCGCCGGCCTGGATGACCAGCCAGTTGGCCCAGCCGTAGAGGAACGCGGGCAGTCGGCCGAACGCCGCGTGGACGTAGCGGAAGATGCCGCCGTGGCCGGGCACCAGCGTCGCCAGCTCGGCGAACACCAGCGCGCCGAGCGCGGCCAGCAGGCCACCGATCGCCCAGGCGCCGATCACCTGCGTCGGCGAGTCGACCGCAGCGGCGACGCGCGCCGGCGTGAAGAAGATGCCGACGCCGATGATGCCGCCGACGACCACGCAGCCGATGTCGAAGGCGCCGAGACGGGGCTCTGGGGTGTCGTTCATGCGGTCGCCCAGGTGAAGGCCGGCCCGTCGAAGCGCGTGCCGACGGGGAGGTGCAGGGCGAAGTGTTCGGCGAGCACCGCGAGCAGTTCGTCCTGGTCGCGCAGCGCGCGCACCTCGGCCTTGCCATCGACGCCGCGCCGCGAGAACTCGCGATTCAGCACGGTCAGCCGGCCGTCGGCCGTCGCGCGCGCCGCCATCAGCCGGTTGCGGAAGTGCGACTGCGGGTGCGCGGCCGTGAACCAGTTGGCGACCTCGCGGTCGATCTCGGCCATCGGCTCGAGCGTGAACTCGTAGACGTCCTGCCATTCGCCGGCGAGCAGCACCTGGTGGAAGATCCGCGCCGTCGGGTCGCGCCGTTCGCCGTGCCAATCGCCGGCGCGGACCAGGCGGCGCGTCTCGTGCGGCGTCGGCTGTGGCGCCTCGGTGTCGAGCCGCAGCGGCGCGGTCGGCGACAGGCCGCCGACGCCGACGTCGCACAGCCACGGTTCGCCGTCGAGATCGACCCGGATGCACAGGTGGGTGCGCGGCGGCGTGACGTCCCGCGCGCGGCCGATGCGGACGCGCGCGCTGAGCGGCGTCGCGGCGAAGCCGAGCTGCAGCAGGACGGCGAGCAGCAGCGCGTTCTGCTCGAAGCAGTAGCCGCCGCGCCGGGCGTGGACGAGCTTGCGTTCGATCGCCGGCAGCGCCAGGTCGATGCCCCGGCCGAGCAGCACGTCGAGGTTCTCGAACGGGATCG
>CAYMRG010000752.1:0-2340 GCA_964392555.1 uncultured candidatus Brocadiaceae bacterium | reverse complement strand
GTCGTTCGGCCGGTCCGCGCGGATGGCGGGGGACGCGGATGCTTCGCCCGTTCGGCGCCGCGGTGTCGGCCGTGTGGTGCACCGGCTGCGGCGGTGCATCCTCCAGGGCCGCTGAGGCCGCCGGTCACGGCCGTGGTCACCGTGGTCGTCTGGCCCGCGTTGAGCACGCGCGCTCCGACCGTCAGCGTGGTGACGGGCGGATTCGCGCGCGAGGGCGTCGGCGCCGAACCCGAGTGGCACGCCGAGCACGACGCGAGCACCCGCGAGGCGTCGGCGGGCACGCCCCCGCCGCCGGACACGACGCCGCTGGCGTGCGAACTCAGCACACCCGTGACCATCAGGGCGCTCGACGTGATCCAGAACGGAGAGGAACGCAGGAATGCGGGGAGGTTCATGTTTCTGGTCCTGAGGTGGGAGTGCTGCACACCGGATGGTGCCGATGGCTTTGGCATTCCCGTCATCGGACCCTACGCCGCCACGCCGTGCCCGGGTCACGACACCATGGCGTAGATCGCTGGCACCTAGTGCGGAGGGCGCGGCGGCCACGGCCCGCTTGCGGCGCTCGGGTCAGCTGCAGCGTCGACCAGTATGCTGACCCGTCCACATGGCAGGCCTCACCGCTGCACCAGTGCCTTCGCGCGGCGGCGTTCGCGACCTGCTCACGAACCTCGCCTGCGCGCTGCTCGCCGTGGTGCTGCTCCGGTGGTTCTGCCTCGAAGCCGATCGGATCCCGTCGCCGTCGATGCAGCCGGCGCTGCTGGGTTCGGCCGAAGCCGGCGTCTACGACCATGTGCTGGTCGACAAGCTGCGCTACCTGGTGGCCGAACCCGCCCGCTGGGAGCTGGCCGCATTCCAGGCGCCGCTGCAGCAGCGCGACCCGTTCGTCAAACGCCTCATCGGCCTGCCGGGCGAACGCATCGCGATCGCCGGCGGCAACCTGTACGTCGTCGACGGCGAGTCCGGCGCCGAACGGTGGCGCGTGCTGCGTCGCCCCGCGCGCGTGCAGGCGACGCACTGGTACGAGCTGCATCCGGCGCGCGCCCAGGTGCGCGGGGAGACGCCCGGTCTCGGTCGTTCGCTGCGCGGCGAACCCGCGTCGGCATGGCAACCGCAGGCGGAGGGCGCGGTCGCTTCGCTGCAGCCAGAGGAGCCCGCCCGACTGACCTGGCTCGATGCCGACGGCGGCCTCGTCGACCGCGTCTGGGATGGCCCCCCGCTGCCGGTCGCGAGCGCGCTGCGTGCCGCGCACGCCGACCGCAGCCATCGCGGCGAGATCGTGCCCGACGCGCGCTTGTCGGTCCGACTGACGCCGACCGGCAGCCTGGCCCGCGCCGCGCTCGCCATCGACGTGCGGCGTCCCAAACTGCCGCGCCTGCAGTTCGCATTCGTCGCCGATGCCGGCCAGGCGCATCTCGAGATCCGCCGCGACGGCGCCGTCGTTGCGGCGAACGAGCCGATGCCCTTCGCCTGGACGGTCGGCGCGACCACCGAACTCGGCTTCGCCCATCTCGACGACGAGCTGATCGCCTGGCGCGACGGCGTCGAGATCGCGCGCCTCGACGCCACGGCCTTTCCGTGCCGCGACGGCTGCGAACTGCCCGACCCGTGCGGCATGGGGCCCGCGATGCCCAGCGCCGAGCAACGCGTCGAGCCCAGCCTCGAACTCACCGGCACCGGCACGATCGCCGTGCAGGACGTCCGCATCTGGCGCGATCAGCATTGGACGCGCGGCCCCCTGGCGCCCGACACCGTGCTCGCCGTGCCGCCTGGCCACTACCTGCTGCTCGGCGACAACCCGCTGCAATCCGAGGACGGCCGCGGCTTCGCTGCGTGGACGCTCGGCGTTCGCGACGGCGCTGCGGTCCCGCCCGACACGCCCGGCGCAGCGCGGCGCACTGGCAACCTGCAGGCGGCAGCCGACGACAGCTTGCCGGCGCGCGACGACAACCCCATCCTGTTGCCCGACCGCCACCTGCTCGTCGTGCGCGATCGTTTCGGCAACCTCGAGACCTTGCGTGGCGACGCCGAGTTCACGGACCCGGCCAGCCTGCGCCTGCGCTGGCCCGACGCCACGCCGCCCGGTGCGTGCGAACTCGCCGCGCCGCCGGTGCACTTCGTGCCCCGCGAAGCGCTGCTCGGCCGCGTCATGCTGCGCTACTGGCCCCTGCCGCCGTTCGGGCCATGGCGAATCGGCTGGCTGCACTGACAGGGGCCAGCAGAGCACCGCGAAGGGCGTCATCCCAAATCCTCTCGCCCCGAACAGTTTTCGCGCCTACGGCGCGAAAGCCAGATGTTTGCACGCCAGATTAGCCCGCGCCCCGTCGCCAGGATTTTACGGTT
>CAYMRG010000751.1:0-2357 GCA_964392555.1 uncultured candidatus Brocadiaceae bacterium | reverse complement strand
GCGGCTTCGGGTCGCCTTCCTTGCAGGACGACGAAATCGGCGCGCTCGGGTGGGGGGGGGCGCTCGGGTGGGGCGGCTGGTGATGCGGGGTTCCGTGGCTCGCGGCGGAGCTGCGTCCCCATGCCGTGCGGGCGGGGGCGCTCAGTAGCACGCCATCGGGCTACGGCCGGCCCCGACGCATGGAACCTTCTCGCATCCCAGCGGTCGAGGCTGAGCTGCGCGCCTCAGGCGCGTCAGCGCCAGCGTAGGCGGGCGAAGCCGTTTCCCCTCGCGTTCCTCAGTAGAACTCGACTACGAAGCCTTCGCCGTTGAAGACGACCGGCGTGGTGCCACGTAGGCAGCCAACCTGGGATTGGCTGAACGGTGCGACCAACTGCATCTGGACCGCGTTGGACGTCGCGAATTGGAGGTTCGTCGGATCGAGGCCGGCAACTTGTGCGAACAGGTTCGTACCGTGGAGGGCCGGAGTCACGGACAGGTTCTGGGAGAAGGTCAACACGCCGCTCGGCTGCGTGATTCCCAGGAACAGCAGATCGGGCAGCATGTAGACCGGGCAGTTCTGCGTACCGGGCAGCGTGACCGGCGCCGTCAGGCGGTCGAGGGCAAAGCCGAACACGCCGATGTCGACCGGGGAACCGCCGGTCGGCAGCGAGTCGCCGGTGTAATTGAGGGTGAGCGTCTGGGTGGCCCACGGCAGTTGGGCATTCAGTCCCAGGTGCACTGGCTGGGGCTGACCCGACGCCGTGCAGCCTTGCCCATATTCGATCACCGCCGGATAGGGATCGTTGTCCGGTCCGGCGACATAGTCGCAGGCGATACCGAAGAGGTTCGAACAATACGTGACCTCGACCTCCCAGCAGAGCGGCGTCGTCCCGTCGAAGGACCAGGAGAGTGCGAACGGCACGTCGAGCGTGAACCCATTGGGCAGCGACTCCCAGGCCGTGGCTGGGAAGGTCAGCAAATGCTGGTTGAGGACCTGCGTCTTGTTGGCACCGTGATTGGCTGCATACGTCGTAGCGAGTGTGGCGGAGGTCGTTGCGGCGTTCGAAACCCAGGCGTTGGCGATGATGGAAAACGACGGGAATGCCTGCGCAGGAAACCGCCCGTCCAGACGGAAGCGGATGCCGTGGACCGTGAAGGCGTGCCCGACGAGGTCGTCGTGCACCTGCAGCTGTTGGGCCGGGTAGGTGCCCCAAGCGATGGCTGGCTCCAGGTCGCCCGGTGCATCCGCAAGCTGGAAATGTGCCGGAGAAACGACGCTCTGCGCGGGCAGGGCGGTCCAGGCAGCGCCGCATGCGAGCAGCGCGAGACGCAGAAGACGCAGATCTGGTTGGCTCATGGGATCGGACCAGCGATCCGGCGGTCACGCGACCGCATCGCGGTGACGGGAATTCGTCGACCGCATCGCCCCTTGGCCGCTCCCCGCCTTTCCCCGCGCCGCCGCGCCGGCCGCCGGCTATCGTGCCGCCCCCGAATGGCCACCAACCCACCGTTCCGCCGCGTCCTGATCGCCAACCGCGGCGAGATCGCCGTGCGCATCGCGCGCGGTCTGCGTGAACTCGGCATCGAGTCGGTCGCCGTGCACAGCGACGTCGACGCGCGCTGCGCCCACGTGCTGCATGCCGACCACGCGGTCGCGCTCGGCGGCAACACCGCCGCCGAGAGCTACCTGGACATCGCGAAGGTGCTGGACGCGGCGAAGCGCGCGGGCGCCGAGGCGATCCATCCCGGCTACGGCTTCCTCAGCGAGAACTCGACGTTCGCGCGCGCGGTGCGCGACGCGAAGCTCGTGTTCCTCGGCCCCAATCCGGAGGCGATGGACCGCCTCGGCAGCAAGAAGGCCGCGCGCGAGGAGGCGATCGCCGCCGGCGTGCCGGTCGTGCCGGGCACCGAGCAGGATCTCGGCGACGCGAAGCTGATCGAGGTGGCGAAGAAGATCGGCATGCCGGTGATGATCAAGGCGAGTGCTGGCGGCGGCGGGCGCGGCATGCGCATGGTCGAACGCGAGGCCGATCTCGCCGAGGCGCTGGTCGCCGGCCGGCGCGAGGCCAAGGCGTCGTTCGGCGACGACCGCATGATCCTCGAGCGCGCGGTGTTCCCGGCGCGGCACATCGAGATCCAGTTCTTCGGCGACCAGCACGGCCACGTCGTCTCGCTGCACGAACGCGAATGCTCGGTGCAGCGCCGCCACCAGAAGGTGCTCGAGGAAGCGCCATCGGCGGTCGTCGACGAGAACCTGCGCCGCCGCATGGGCGAGGCCGCGATCGCGCTCGGCAAGCGCGTCGGCTACGACAACGCCGGCACCGCCGAGTTCCTGCTCGACCCGCGCGGCGCGTTCTACTTCCTCGAGGTCAACA
>CAYMRG010000750.1:0-2361 GCA_964392555.1 uncultured candidatus Brocadiaceae bacterium | reverse complement strand
CCTTCGCTCCATTCGTTGAGCGACGCCACCAGCACCAGCGGATCCTCGACCGCGAGCGGCGAACGGAACGCGAGCGCGCGCTGCAGCGCGGCGGCGAAGTGCTCGGGGTGCTCGCCGGTGACGACCGGTGACCACGGGTACTTGTCGGGGCGCGCCGGACCGAAGTCGGCGCCGCGCGGGCTGGCGTCCCAGCCGGGCGCGACCGACGGCATGTAGGGCAGACCCGACGCGCCGGCGAAGTGGCGCCGGTGGCCGGCGCGCCGCAGCGCGTAGTCGCGGTAGTCCTGTTCGAACGGACCCTGCCAATCGGGCAGGAACACGTAGTGCGTGACGCTGTCGAAGCCGACGTCGCGGACCAGCGGCAGCACGTCGGCGTTGGGCTCGATCGCGGCGAGGTGCAGGTCGCGGTGGCCGCGTTCTCTGAGCCACGCACGCGCGGCGGCGATCGCGGCGCGCGCGCCGGCCGGGCCGAGTTCGCGCACGAAGAACGTGCTGTCGAAGATCGACAGGTAGCTGCGGCCGCCGACGGTGACGTAGATGGCGCGCGTGAAGTAGTCCTCGGCAAGCATCGCGACGAAGCGGACGAAGTCGTCGACATCGCTCGCGACGGCGCGCGCGGGATCGAGCACCGGCAGATCGGCGCGGCGCACCGGCAGCACGCGTCGCGGCATGCGGTTGGCCCACATGCAGGCGAACGGCATCTCGCGGCCGAGCGCGCCGCCGAGGAAGCCGCGGTCGAGGCCGGCCTCGAACACGCGCTTGCCGCGGCACCAGAACACGCCGAACACCAAGGCGTCGACGCCGTGGTCGCGCGCCAGCGCGATGCGCCGGCCGAATTCGACCGGGTCGCGGTCGTCGTATTCGCCGAGCCGCGGCACGCGCGGCTGGCGGTGGCCCGGGAAGCGCGGCCGGCAGGCGCGGACGAGCTGCCATTCGGTGAAGCCGGGCGCGAACGACTCGTCCCGCTCGGGGATCGGGTGCCAGCCGGTGTAGACGTAGGCGGCGATGCGCATCGCCGGCATCGTGCCGGACCGCAGGTCCCCGATGCCATGGGTGGTCCGCGGGATCGTGACAACTCGCTGTCCCGGCGCCGCCCGGACGCGACAATCCCCCGCACCGTGTCCCCGCGCGACCTGTTCGAGATCCTGACCCGCGAGCACATCGACTCGGTGCGCGCGTTCCTGCTCGCCTCGCTGCGCGACTCCGTCGCCGCCGAGGATCTGCTGCAGGAGGCCTTCCTGGTCGCCTGGCGCAACCTCGGCCGCTACGACCGGCAGCTGCCGTTCGGCCCGTGGGTGCGCGGCATCGCCGCCAAGCTGGTGCTGAACCACCGGCGCAAGCTCGGCCGCAGCCGCGTGCACTTCTGCGACGAACAGGTGCTGGCGCTGATCGACGACGGCTTCGCGCGGTTCGACCAGCAGCCCGGCGACACGTTCGACGAGCAGCTCGACGCGTTGCGCGACTGCCTCGGCAAGCTCAAGGGCGTGCAGCGCGAGTCGCTGGCGTTGCACTACGAACACGGCCTGCACTGCAAGGCGATCGCCGAACGGCTCGGCGTCGGCTTCGAGGCGGTCAAGAAGCACCTGCAGCGCGGGCGCTCGCTGCTGCACCGCTGCCTGTCGAGCAAGCTCGCCGTCGAGGGCAACGCATGACCGCGAACGAATCGGACCCGGGGGACCGGTTGCCACCGGTGCCCGACGGCTGGCGCGAACTCGACGACACGCTCGCCGACGGCGCGGCGCCGGCCGAGGTTCCCGACCAGGCGAAGCCGTGGCTCGGCGAACAGCGCTACGTGCACGGGCTGCTGCGCGCGCTGCACACCGCCGATGCCCAGGCGCGCGAGAGCCGCATCGAGCGCGTGCTGGCCGCGATCGACGCCGAGGCGGACGCAGGTGATGACGCCGATGCCGACGCCGGCGCCATGGCGCGGCCGTCGCGCTGGCGCCAGCTCGCGTTCGCTGCGGCCGCCGTGCTGCTGGCGCTGCTCGGCGTCTGGGCGAGCCTGCCGGCGTCGCTGCCGACCGCCGCGGCCGCGGTCGAGCGTGCCGTCGCCGAGCTGGCGCGCGACGTCGATCGCCGCTACGTCTGCCGCGTCGAGATCGGCGAGGACAGCGCGCGGCCGATCGAGCACACGTTCACGCTGGTCGCGCGTTCCGGTCTGCGCTTCCGCATCGACGGCCGCCTCGGCTTCGCCGGCGCGCCGTTCGGCGAATTCCGCATCGGCTGCGACGGCGAGGAGCTGTGGGTGGTTTCCGCCAACGGCATGTTCCGCCGCGCCGCGCCGCTGGCCGAGCGCGAGCGGTTGATGACCGGACTCGCCGAGCTGCTCGATCCGGGCTACCTCGACGTCCACGACCTGGT
>CAYMRG010000749.1:0-2364 GCA_964392555.1 uncultured candidatus Brocadiaceae bacterium | reverse complement strand
CGCACGCAGAGATGCAGACCTAGCAGGATGAGGGCGACGACGTGCAGGGCGGCGGCCCCGTCAAGCACCTCTCGCGCGGTAGCTGATCCGCCGAGGCGGGCGCCAACCCGCCTTCCCCTCAGCGGCGCGCGACGACGCAGCCGAACGGCAGGTGGTCGCTGCCGAACGCCGGGCCGGCCCGGACGTCGCGCACCGCCAGGTCCGCGGTCACCAGCAGATGGTCGATCGGGATGCGCGCCGGCCACGGCCAGTCGGCTGCCCAGGTCGGCTGGAACACGTCGGCGCCCGCATCGGCGAGGCCGGTGGTGGTGAGCAGGTCGGCGAACGCGGCGTTCCACGGCGTCGCGTTGCAATCGCCGAGCACGAGCCGCGTCGGCGGCAGCGGCGCGAGCGCCTGGGGGATCGCGGCGAGCGCGCGATCGCGTTCGGCACAACGGCTGCCGGTGCCGGGGCGCGGCGTGTGCACGCCGAGCAGGCCGATCTCGCCGCCGGGCGCGGCCAGCACGGCGCGCAGGCCCGGCGCCCACGGCGCGCCGACGGCGCAGGTTTCGGCCCGTTGCAGCGGCCAGCGCGCGAATAGGCCCGTGCCGTAGTAGCCAGGGTCGGCCGCGACGAACCGGTGGGGGTAGGCCGCCAGCGCGGGCGCCAGCGCGCTCAGCCAGTCGGGCGTCAGTTCGCACAGGAACAGGACGTCCGGGTCGCGTTCGCGGAGCGCGGCAATTGCCTCTGCGGCATGGTCTTCCGCGCCGCGCTCGAGGTTGACCGTCAGCGCGCGCAGGCCGCCGGCGGCGAAGGATTCGCCGAGGCCGGCGGGCGCTCGCCGCCAGGCGGGCGCCATCGCCAGGACGCCGAGCAGCGCGCCGCTCGCCCAGGCGAGCGCCAGCCGCCAGCGCCGGGCCCCGGCGAGCACCGCCGCGCCGAGTGCCAGCGCCGCGGTCGCCGGCAGCGGGAAGCAGGCGGGCAGGTCGACCAGCCAGTGCCGGCCACCGGCCTGCGCGGCGAGCGCGGCCGCGACCGGCGCGAAAGCCGGTAACGTCAGCACTGCCAAGAAGTTGGTCGGCCTTATCCGCACGAGGCGGGGGAGTGTGCCACCGCCCACCCTGCGCCGCAACCGGCGGAAAATCGCGCCCGTCGGCCGACGGTCGATTCCCGCCGCGGTGCCGGTTCGGCATGATGCGCCGCCCGCCGATGCGCTTCGAACCGGACGCCAACGAGGAATCAATCTACGTCGAGATCCGAGCGTTCATCGCGCAGTGGTTCCGCGATGGGCGCGACGACGGGCTCGAACTCGACACGCCGCTCGTCACGTCCGGCATCGTCGATTCGGCCGGTGTCGTCGAGATCGTCGAGTTCCTCGAGAACCGCTTCCGCGTGCGCGTCACCGACGCGGACATCTCGCTGCGAAATTGCAACACCCTGCGGGGGTTGACGGCCCTTGTGGCCGAGCGCCTGTAGCGCGGCTGCATTCGGCGACGCAGCCCTCGAATCCACGGCCCGAGTCGCTACCCTCTTTCGACCCTCTTTCCGGTTCGGACCGGTGGCCGTCCTTCTTCCCATCCTCGTGATCTCGGTGCCCGTGCTGGCGATCGCCGTGCTGGCGATCGGCGGACGACGCCTCACCGGGTCGTGCGGGGGGATGAACCCCGACGGCTCGTGTGCCCGCTGCGGCAAGCCCGCGAGCGAGCGCCCGAGCGACGCTGGGTCGTGCCACCCGTGACCCCAGCGGTGCGCACCCGGCCACCAGCCGCTCCGGAGCGTAGGACATCTTGAACGTCAGGTAGTCGATCGGCATGACGACCCACACGATCACCAAGGGCTGCGACCTCCGGCTCGCCGGCGCACCCGAAGCCAAGCTGCACGAGGCGCCGGAGCCGAAGCAGGTCGCCGTCGAGACGGCGGAGTTCCCCGGCATCAAGCCCAAGACCCTGGTCAAGGAAGGAGACCTGGTCAAGACCGGCCAGCCGATCTTCCTCGACAAGCTCGACCGCGACCTGGTCTGGTGCGCGCCCTGCACGGGCCGCGTCAGCAAGGTCGACTTCGGCGAGCGCCGCTTCCTGCTGCGGGTCGTGATCGACAACGCCGCGGCCAGCGGTGGCAAGGAGGAGTTCGCCGAGCTGCCGCGCCCGACCGGTGCTCGCGAGGCGCTGGTCAAGGCGATCAAGGGCGCGGGCCTCTGGCCGCTGATCCGCCAGCGCCCGGTCGGCAAGCTCGTGCGCAGCGCGGCAGCCCCGGCGGCGATCTTCGTCAACGGCATGGACACGGCACCGCTGGCCGGCGATCCGGCGTTCGCGATGCAGGGGCGCAAGGCCGACCTGCAGGCCGGCGTCGAGTTGCTGCAGAAGCTGGTCGCGTCCGGCGGCAAGG
>CAYMRG010000748.1:0-2379 GCA_964392555.1 uncultured candidatus Brocadiaceae bacterium | reverse complement strand
TCGGCGCGCAGCCCCATCGGGCCGAGCAGCTGCGCGCGCGAACCGTCGGCGAACTCCGCCGCGACGGCATGGCGAGCCGACGCGTCGGCGCCACGCAACACGATGCCGACACAGGCGATGGCCGCGGGCAGCGCCGCGAAGTCGCAGGCGATCCGCCAGCCGTCCGCGCCCGCCGCTGCGTCGTGCGGCATGCCGGCGACGCCGTGGGCGAGGTCGAGGTCGCACACCAGTTCGACCGAGTCGACCGTGCAACGCGCGTCGTCGGTGAAGGTCCGCAGCGTCGGCAGCGGCGCGGCGCACAGGCCGCTGCCGGCGAACGGCACCAGCAGTTCGTCGCGGCCGGGCCGCCACGGCGCGGTGATGGTGTCGTGGCCCGCATCGACCGAGACCGCGACGTCGCCGGCGGCGCGGCCGCGCACGCGCAGCAGCACGGTGCCGTCGCGCGGCACCACCAGCGACGCGGGCGAGGTCGCCAGTTCGTGTTCGCCGCGCGCCGCCGCGATCGGCGGCACGGTGAAGGGCGGCAGTGAGAATCGGTCCGCGGCACCGGTGTGCAGCGAGACGAGCCGTTCGGACGCAGGCAGTTCGGCGAAGACCTTGCCGAGCCCGCGCAGCGGGCCGGCGTCGCAGACGAGCTGGTTGACGGGGTGCTCCAGGACGAGCAGCGGCGGCAGCCGATGGTCGGCGTCGCGCAGCATCGCGGCGAGCGCGTCCAGCGTGTCGTAGCCCGGCAGCGCCGCGTTCCAGAGCTGCAGGCCCGAGAACGCCGCGAGCGCTTCGACGAAGAACGTGTTCACCTCGTCGCCGCCGCGCGAGAAGCTCGTGCCGACCAGCGTCGTCGGCAGTTCGCCGGACGGCGGCGGCGCGAACACCACGTCGGCCGCGCGCGGGTCCTGCAGGCGATAGAGCAGCAGCGGCGAGCGGGGCATCCGCGCGGCGGCCGACGCGGCGAAGCCGAGCAGGCGCGCCGCGGTCGCGCGGTCGTACTCGACATCGGTCACCTTGCGCAGCAGCGGTTCGCGCAGCGCGGTCCCGGGCAGCGCGGCCGCGGCGGTCGCGCGCGCGGCGAGCAGCATGCCCGTGGCCGACCAGTGCGAGTCGATCGTCAGGTAGGGAGCGTCTTCCTGCGCGCCGGCGAACGCGGCCAGCAGGTCGACCGTGGCGAGGCCGGCGCGCTGCATGGCATCGAGCAACGCGCGATCGTAGTCGGCGTGCGGGTCGACGCCGGTCGGCAGCTCGTCCGCCATCACGACGCACTTGCGTGGCACGGGCACGAACAGCGTCCGCGTGCCGAGCCGCGCGAGGTGGCGCGCGAGCGCCGTGAGCCGGCCGGTCGCACGCGCGACCACCTCGTCGCGCGGCACATTGGCGACCGCGATGCGTTCGCGCAGGAACAGGAAGCCGTCCTTGCCGCAGGCGAAGCGGCTGCCCGCCTCACCGAACCAGCGCAGCAGCAGCGGACCGTAGAACGAGAGACCGAAGCGGCGGACGCGCGATGCCTGGCGCAGGTCGGCCTCGACGAGGCGCGCCAGCGAGCCGTCGCCGAAGCGCGCGTTCGCGCGTTCGCGCTGGTCCGCGGCCAGTTCCGCGCCGAGCAGCGTCGGCCGCGGCACCGGCGCGAACAGATCGATCAGGGCGTGGCCGAACACGACCAGCAGGAAGCAGCCCGTCGCGATCGCCGCGACGATGCGACGGCGACCCGGTGCCACGACGTCCGGTGACGTGATCGCCACCGGGTCCGCGCGGCCGGGGACCAGCTCGACCGCCTGGTGCGGCGTGCCGTCAGAACTGGAAGTAGAGGAACGGGACATTGTCCTGGAAATGGAGGTGCAGCGTCGCGACCACGAACAGCACCTGGAGGAGGAGGACCCACACCGCGTTCGCCCGCGCCACCAGCCACTGCGTCGTCGGCGCGAACCAGATCAGCGCCCCGCCGACCGCGAGCGCGAGCGCGTTGAGCCGCGTCAGCTCCGGCCACGTGCCGTCACCGGTGCCGATGCCGAGCATCAGCCCGGCGTAGCGGACCGCGTCGGCGAGGTCGGCGGCGCGGAACAGCACCCAGCCGAACAGCACCAGCACGAACGTGATCGCGATGCGAACGGCGGCCGGTGCCGGGCCGTACCACGCGCGTTTGCCGCACAGTCGCTCGACGACGAGCCAGAAGCCCTGCCAGCCGCCCCAGGCGACGAAGTGCCAGGCCGCGCCGTGCCAGAGGCCGCCGAGCAGCATCGTCAGCAGCAGATTGACGTAGGTGCGCAGCCGGCCGACGCGGTTGCCGCCGAGCGACACGTAGAGGTAGTCGCGCAGCCACGCCGACAGCGACATGTGCCAGCGCCGCCAGAATTCGGTGATGCTCTGCGAACGGTAGGGCGAGTCGAA
>CAYMRG010000747.1:0-2388 GCA_964392555.1 uncultured candidatus Brocadiaceae bacterium | reverse complement strand
CAGCCGATCGAGCACCGCCTGTCGCACGTGCTGTCGGGCACGCCCGCCGCGATCGCGATCGACGTCAACGGCGACGACCTCGCGCTGCTGCGGCGCCTGGCGAAGCAGATCGAGGCCGAACTGCGCGAACTGCCGGGCACCCGCGACGTCGCCGCCAACCGCGAGGTGACGATCACGTCGCTGCCGGTCCGCTACCGCCCGCGCGACCTCGCCGCCGTCGGCCTGTCGCCCGGCGCCGCCGCCGAGCAGGTGCAGCAGGCGCTGCTCGGCACGACCGTCGCCGAGGTCAACGATGGCAACCGCCGCCTGCAGGTCGCGGTGCGCCTCCACCCCGAGGAGCGCGAACGCGTCGAGCAGGTCGGCGAGTTGCAGCTCGCGACGCCCGGCGGCGGCACGGTGCGCCTGCGCGACGTCGCCGACCTCGGCCTGGAACGCACCTCGAACCTGATCGCGCGCCAGAACGGCCGCCGCAAGGCGGTGATCTCGTGCAACGTCGCCGAAGGCCACAACCTCGGCCAGGTCGTCGCCGCCGTGCGGCAGCGCGTCGAACCGCTGGTCACGGCCGCCGGCTGCACGGTGACGTTCGGCGGCCAGTTCGAGGCGCAGCAGGCGGCGAGCAAGACGATCGTCTGGATCGGCGCCGGCACGATCGCCGTCATGCTGCTGCTGCTGACGCAGGCGCTCGGCTCGTTGCGCGCCGCGCTGCTGGTGCTCGTCAACCTGCCGCTCGGGCTGATCGGCGGCCTGCTGGCGCTCTACCTGACCGCCGGGGCACCGCTCGCCAACACGCTGGCGCTGCTCGGCCTCGGCGACCACGGCTACCGCGCGCCGGTGGTGTCGATCGCCAGCATGGTCGGCTTCATCACGCTGTTCGGCGTCGCGGTGCGCAACGGCATCCTGCTCGTCCGCCACTACTTCGACCTGCTGCGCGACGGCGTGCCGCTGGCGGACGCGGTCGTGCGCGGTTCGCTCGAACGGCTCGCGCCGATCCTGATGACCGCGCTGACCGCCGCACTCGGGCTGCTGCCCCTCGTGTTCGCCGCCGGCCAACCCGGCAGCGAGATCCTCGCGCCGTTGTCGGTCGTCGTGCTCGGCGGTCTGTTGTCGTCGACCTTCCTGAACCTGCTGGTCGTGCCGGCCGGTTTCCATCTGCTGTTCCGCGGCCGGCCGTTGCCGCCGCCGGCCGCGACCATCCCGCTCCTCACCCCGAACCCCGAGTTGCCCGCATGAACGCCATCCTCGCCCTCACGCTGCTCACTGCGCTCACCGCGCTCACCGCGTGCGGTGCCGACCACGACCACCCTCACCCGCCCGGTCCGACGCCCGGCGCGCCGGCTCCGGCCGGTGACGACCACCACGGCGCCGCGCACCCGCTCGGCAAGCTGACGGTCGGTTCCTACACGTTCGACGTCACGCTGTTCGGCGAGGTCGGCCACGACGGCGAAGTGGCGCTGCGCCTCGCCGTGGCCGCGGGCGAGGCCCTGCCGACCACGGCGCGCGCCTGGCTCGGCATCGCCGGGGGCGAAGGGTCGCGCAAGGCGCCGCTCGCCAAGGACGGTCCCGACGCGCTGCACGCGCATGTCGAAGTGCCCGAGCCGCGGCCCGACGGCAGCAAGCTCTGGGTCGAGATCGAGGCCAACGGCGGCCTCAACGCCGGTGCGATCGCGCTGCCTTGAGCGCCCGGCAGGCGGTCACAGGTGCACGGCCTGCGCGGTCGTCCAGGCCGCGAAGTTCGTGTTGAGGTCCCACACCACGCCCTGGAACACGTAATCCGTGCCGACCAGCGCCGGCGAGATCGTGCCGGGCGCGGCGATCGTCAGCTCGCGAACGCCGTTCACGAGCCAGGTCGTACCGAGCATGATGCAGTTCGCCGACGAGTCCAGGACGAAGCTCGTGCCGGCGAGGGGACTCACGACCAGCGGCGGGAAGGGCACCGGCGCCTGGAAGCCGGCCGACGCGCCGAGGAACAGGATGCCGTACGGCGCGATGCTGTCGGTGATGCGCACCACCAGTCCGTCGCTGCGCGGCTGGCCGCTGATGTCGGGGAACAGCCCGTTCATGCTCAGGTTCGCACCCGGCGCGCCGAGCCGGGTGCTGGTCGGGTCGAGCCCGCCGAGGTGCAGGATCGGGTTGCGGACGAACGGGCCGAGGATGTAGGTCCACGGCGTCGTGAACGGCGTGCCGCCGTGCGGTGCGGCCCACGTCGGATCCGGCGCACCGGCGCGGTGGTTCTCGCCGACCGTGGCACCGGTGCCGGCGTTCAGCAGATCGGCGCGGAACAGCGAGTGCCCGTCGGTCGTCGGCCACAGCGGGTTCGCCGGCAGATCGATGCCGACGAAGTAGATCGGCGCCGGCGAACCGGTCAGGAGGGTGAAGCCACCCGCGGGG
>CAYMRG010000746.1:0-2396 GCA_964392555.1 uncultured candidatus Brocadiaceae bacterium | reverse complement strand
CTCGCCGTGCCGTTGGCGCGCGCCGGCGCCCGGGTGGTGGGTGTGGACGTCGCGCTGCACGCGCTGGCGGCCGCGCGACGCGCCGGGGGCGATCGCCTGCGACTGGTCGCCGGCTATCTGCACGCTCTGCCGCTGGCCGACGGCCACGCCTACCTCGAGCTGCTCGCCGAGGTGCTCGAGCACGTCGCCGACCCGGCCGCGGCCGTGCACGGCGCGGCGCGGCTGCTGAAGGCCGGCGGCCACCTGTTCGTCAACACGATCGCGCGGACGCGGCGCGCCCGGCTGCTCGCGATCACGCTCGGCGAAGGGCTCGGCCTGATCCCGCGCGGCACCCATCGCTGGCAGATGTTCCTCCAGCCCGCCGAACTGGACGCGATGGCGGCCGCTGCCGGGCTGCGCCGCGTCGCGCGCCGCGGCGAGGCGCCGCGGCTGTGGCGTTCGCTGCGGACCAAGGTCGTGCACCTGCGCAGCACCGGCAGCCTCGCGGTCGGCTACGGCGCGCTCTACGTGCGGGAGGCGGCATGACGCGCGGCCGCCGCATCGCCGCCGCGCTGACGATGGCGATCCTGACCCAGGGCTCCTTCGTCGCCGCGGTCGGCAGCATGGTGCTGGCGCTGGCGAACGGCCTGCAGATCGGTCGCGGTCGCCTGCACGGCGGCGAAGCGCTGCTGGCGAACCTGCTGCTGGTGCTGCAGTTCCCGGTGGTGCACTCGTTCCTGCTGTCGGATCGCGGCCGCTCCGTGCTGCGCCGACTGTCGCCGGTCGGCCACGGTCGACGGCTGGTCGTCAGCACCTACGCGCTGACCGCCTCGTGGCAACTTCTGGCGACGTTCTGGCTCTGGTCGCCGACGGGCACCGTCTGGTACGCGCCGCACGGCGCGCTCGGCGTCGCGGCTTGGTCCATGTTCGCCGGCGCCTGGCTCTACCTCGGCAAGGCGCTCGCCGATGCCGGGCTGTCGCTGCAGAGCGGCGCCGCCGGGTGGTGGGCGCTGCTGCGCGATCGCCCGGTCGCCTACGGCGGCCTGCCGACCGGCGGCCTGTTCCGCTACTGCCGGCAACCGATCTACCTCGGGTTCGCGATGGTGCTGTGGACGGCACCGGTGAAGACACCCGACTGGCTCCTGTTGACCGCCGCGTGGACGGTCTATTGCGTCGCCGCCCCCCGCCTCAAGGAAGCGCGGTGGGAGCGCCACTTCGGCGACGCCTTCCGCACCTACCGCGCCACCGTTCCCTACCTGCTGCCGAGATTCCGCCGTTGAAGATCGCTGCCGTCGCCACCGCGTTTCCCGAACACTGGTACGAACAGTCCGTGCTGACCGAGTACCTCGCCGCGGCGTTCGGCGAGCAGGTCGCACCACGGCTGCGAACGCTGCACGCCAACACCCAGGTCGAAGGTCGGTTCCTGATCCGCCCGCTGGTCGACTACGCGGCGTTGACCGATTTCACGCAGGCCAACCGCGTCTGGCGCGAGGGTGCAGTGATGCTCGGCGAACGCGCGATCCGCACCGCCCTGCAGCGCGCCGGCATCGCGCCCGACGAAGTCGACGCGATCTTCTTCTCGACCGTCACCGGCCTCGCCAGCCCATCGATCGACGCGCTGCTGCTGACGCGGCTCGGCCTGCGCCCCGATGTCCGGCGCGTGCCGATGTTCGGCCTCGGCTGCGTCGCCGGCGCCGCGGCGGTGTCGCGCGCCGCGGACTACGTGCGCGGTGCCCCCAAGGGGGTCGCCGTGGTGCTGACCGTCGAGCTGTGCTCGCTGACGCTGCAGCGGGACGACAAATCGGTCGCGAACCTGATCAGCAGCGGCCTGTTCGGCGACGGTGCGGCCGCGGCCGTGGTGGTCGGGGCCGACCACCCGGCGGCGCAGCGCCCCGGCGGCGCGACGATCGTCGACACCACCTCGGTGTTCTATCCCGACACCGAACGCGTGATGGGCTGGGACATCGGTGCGCACGGCTTCCGCATCGTCCTGTCGGCCGAGGTGCCGACCGTCGCGCGCGAGCGCGTGCCCGGCGACGTCGATGCGTTCCTCGCCGCGCGCGGTCTCGAGCGCGGCGCGATCCGCCGCTGGATCGCGCACCCCGGCGGGCCGAAGGTGCTGCAGGCGCTGCAGGACGGCCTCGGCCTCACACGCGACGACCTGCGCTGCAGCTGGGAGAGCCTGCAGCGCGCCGGCAACCTGTCGAGCGCGTCGGTGCTGATGATCCTCGAGGCAACGCTGCGCACCAACCCCGGCCAAGCCGGCGATCTCGGCCTGATGCTGGCGATGGGTCCGGGGTTCTGCAGCGAACTGCTGCTGCTGCGCTGGTGAATGCTCGCGCGTGCGGCGCCGCGGCCGGTTCGCTTCCAAAGAACAGGACTGATCAAGCGGTTGCCGGGACAAGCTTGAAGCCGAG
>CAYMRG010000745.1:0-2403 GCA_964392555.1 uncultured candidatus Brocadiaceae bacterium | reverse complement strand
GCCTGATCTCGCAGCGGCGGACCTCCAGCTTGCAGCCGGCCGGGCCGAACCACTGGGCCAGGTGCTCGGTCTCGGTCCAGGCCGTGAACACCAGGTCGCGCGGCGCGCGCAGCACCCGCGAGATCGTGAACGGCCGCGATGCCGGCTGCACCGGCGCGCCGCCGCGCAGCGTGCGCACGTAGCGGCCGAGCCGGCCGAGCGTCTGGCGACCGCCCTCGATCGCGCCGTAGTGTTCGGCGACGAATTTGCGCGCGTTGGGCGATGCGAACGTGCTGCGCATCGTGATCCTCGTGCGGCCTTCGCCCTCGTCGGTGAAGGTCGCGGTCGTCTCGAAGTTGACGGGCTCGAAATCCTTCCCGCCGCCGTGCTTGTAGCGCAGCCGCGACGGCGCCTCGAGTTCGAGGTAGGTGATGTGGTTCTCGTACTGGTGGCCGTCGGGGCCATGGAACGTGAAGCGCCAGACGCCGTTCGGCGCGACCTTCATCTCGTGGGTCGTCAGCGTGAAGCCTTCCGGGCCGTACCAGTGCGCGAGGTGGCGGGGATCGGTCCACGCCTGCCAGACGAGTTCGCGCGGCGCGTCGACGACGCGCGACAGCACGATCTCGCGGTCCGAACCGGCGGCGAACAGCGCATGGTCGACGAGCCGTTCGAGGTTCTGCCGCCAGCCTTCGGCGGCGCCGGCGAGGAACGGCACCGCGTCGGCGGTCGCTGCGGTGACGGCGACCTCGACCCGCAGGCGCGTCGTGTCGCCCGCGGCGGTGAACGTGATGGTCTGGCGGGTCGTGAACAGGGTGCGGCCGTTCGCGTCCAACGGTGACGCCAGGAATACGAGCCGATCTGGTGCCACGCTCTCGAAGCGACCGGTCAGCGGATGGACGGTGCCGTCGGGGCCGGTCAGGTCGAGCCGCAGCGCGCCGCCGACGCGCGGCTGCCACTCGTGCACCGTGGTGGTGAAGCCGTGCGGACCCCACCAGGTTGCGAGCTGCGCCGGATCGGTCCAGGCCGCGACGACGAGATCGCGCGGCGCCGGGATCGAGCGGTCGAAGTGCAGCGGCGGGGGGAAGGCAGGCGAGGAGCGATCAGGGCTTGCGGGCATGGGGTTTCGGCTTGGCTTGGAGTTGTTGCAGGTAGGCTTCGAGGCGGTCGAGGCGCTGTTCCCACTGCGCGCGGTAGCGCTCGATCCAGTCGGCGGCGGACGCGAGCGGCGCGGCGCGCAGGCGGCACGGCCGGCGCTGCGCGTCGCGGCCGCGCTCGATCAGTCCGGCGCGTTCGAGCACCTTGAGGTGCTTGCTGATCGCCGGCATCGACATCGCGAACGGCTCGGCCAGCTCGGTGACGGTCGCGTCGCTGGTCTGCAGGCGCTCGAGGATCGCGCGTCGCGTCGGATCGGCGATGGCGGCGAAGGTCGCGGTCAGCGTGTCGGCGGGCATCGGTCGGCTCGTTCGTAGGTAACCGGATGGTTAAATACAGAGCTGGCCGCGGGTCGTCAAGAAGGGATCGCTCAGGCAGCAGCGTGGGCGGTCGCGTTGGCGGCGTGGCGCCGCGACGGCGGTGCTGAGTGCGTAGCGCGGGTGGGCGACAGAGGGGGTTGTGCGGTGCCTCGCGAATCCTATCGTAAAACACCGATGAAGCGAACGCGAGCCGCGAGCTGTTGTGTCGACCCGGCCGACGCGCCGGACCTGCGCCCGATCGAAGGCCCCGAAGCCGACGCCGACCTGGCCGAGCTGACGCGCGCGCTGGGCCACCCGGCGCGGATCCGCATCCTTCGGCTGCTGGCGCGCCGCAGCGCCTGCGTCTGCGGCCAGATCGTCGACGAAGTCGGCCTGGCGCAGTCGACCGTTTCGCAGCACCTCAAGGTGCTGAAGGATGCCGGCATCGTCCAGGGCGAGATCGACGGCCCGCGCGTCTGCTACTGCCTCGAACCACGCACGCTGCGGCGCCTGAAGGCGCTGGTGGCGAGCATCTGACCCAACGTACGAAAACGATCAAAGAGACCGCGATGAACCACGATTCCCAGGACGTCCATCAGACCGTGCGCGACCACTACGGCAAGATCGCCAAGGGCGGCGACAGCGCGCCGTGCGCGCCGGGCTGCTGCGGTGCGAACCCCGATGCCTCGGTGGCGCTCGGCTACTCGGCCGAGGACCTCGCCGCGCTGCCCGAAGGCGCCAACCTCGGCCTCGGCTGCGGCAACCCGCAGGCGATCGCCGCGCTGCGCCCAGGCGAACGCGTGCTCGACCTCGGCAGCGGCGGCGGCATCGACAGCTTCCTCGCCGCGCGCCGCGTCGGCGCCACCGGCCACGTGATCGGTGTCGACATGACGCCCGACATGCTGACCCGCGCGCGCGCCGCGGCGGAGCGCATGAAGCTCGCGCACGTCGAGTTCCGACTCGGCGAGATCGA
>CAYMRG010000744.1:0-2403 GCA_964392555.1 uncultured candidatus Brocadiaceae bacterium | reverse complement strand
AGCCAGTGGCAGCTGGGCCAGCCGGCGAGCATCGAAGAGCGCGACGTGCACCCGTCGGCGGTCGAGGCGGCGCTCGGCGCGCTCGCGGCCGACCTGGTCACCGGCTTTCGCATCGCCTGCTCACGCGCGCAGCTCGAGGTCGACGACCTCGAGCTGACGGCGCGCGGTCGGTTGCGCGACGTGACGGCGCACCTCGGCATCGGCGAAGGCGATCCGTCGCTCGCGTCGATCGAGCTCAAGCTGTTCGTCTCGTCGTTCGCCGACGAGGCGCGGCTGCGGGCGGTCTGGGCGGAGACCCTGCGCAGGTCGCCGCTCGCCGCGACGTTCGCCAGGGCAACCGAATTGACGGCCAGGATGGCCATCGTCTGAGGCAAGGAGCGCACATGTTCGACGTCACCCAGGTCGGTAGTTGGCCCCGTTCGCGCGATCTGCTGCGCGCCTTGCGCGACAAGCAGCAGGGCCGGATGTCGGCAGCGGATTTCGACGCGTTCGCCGACGGCGAGGTGCGGCGCTGCGTCGCGCACCAGGTCGACGCGGGCGTCGACGTCGTCGTCGACGGCGAGCAGCGGCGCGACAACTTCTACTCGTTCGTCACCGACAAGCTCGACGGCACGCGGCTGATGTCGCTGGCCGAGCTGCTCGACACCGTCGAGGACAAGGCGGCGTTCGAGGAGATGCTGGCGACGCTCGACGTGCCGGCGTCGGCGATCCGCAATCCGACCTGCGTCGGTCGCCTGGCGCGGCGCGAGCCGCTGGCCGTGGCCGAGCTGCGCTTCGTGCAGCAGTTGACGGACAAGCCGGTCAAGGTCGCGCTGCCCGGGCCGTACCTGCTGACCCGTTCGATGTGGGTGGGCCGCCATTCGCGCGCCGGCTACGCCGACAAGACCGAGATGGGCGAGGACGTCGTGCGGATCCTGCGCGACGAGCTGTGCGACCTGCGCGATGCCGGAGCCGCGTTCGTGCAGTTCGACGAGCCCGTCCTGACCGAGGTCGTGATGGGCGAAGAAGGCGGCCGACGAACGTTCATGTGAGCGACCCTTGCCACCCGCCGTGATGCGGGTGCCGAACTGGCCTACGCCGCCGACCTGCTGAACCGCGTGGTCGACGGGGTGACCGGGGTCCGTACCGGGTTGCACGTCTGCCGCGGCAACTGGAGCCGCCGCGAGGACGTGCTGCTGACCGGCGACTACACGGCGCTGCTGCCGGCGTTCCGCGCCATGCACGTCGACCAGTTCGTGCTCGAGTACGCGACGCCGCGCGCCGGTGAGCTGGCCGTCGTCGGCGAGGCGCTGCGCGATCGCGAGCTCGGTCTCGGCTGTGTCAACCCGCGCACCGACGAGGCCGAGGAGCCGGCGGCGATCGTCGCCCGCGCCGAGGCGGCGATGGCCTGGTTCGCGCCGGAGCGGCTCTTCCTCAACCCGGATTGCGGCTTCGGCTGCTTCGCCAACCGCTGCGTCAACGACGAACACCACGCCGCCGCCAAGCTGCGCTCGATGGTCGCCGCGGCCCGGCAGCTTCGGGAACGTCACGCATGACGAACGCCGCTGACGACGACGACCCCGATCCGCGCACGATCCGCGCGCTCGCCGATGCGGCAAAGCTGACCGGTGCCGCGTGCCAGCAGTGCGGCACAACCTTGTGCGGCCATGCGGCGGTGTTCGCGCTGGTTCTGGGCTACAAGAGTTCGCCGCGGTGTCTGCGCTGTTGCGCCGCACACATGGCCGAGGACGTCGCCGGCCTGCGCGAACGGACGCTGGAATACGTGCGCCGGCACGACTGCTTCGACGCGGCGTGGCGCCGCGCCGGCGAGGTCGAGGGCGTGGCCGATCCGGTGCGCCCGGCATGCCTGTGGCACGTGACCGCTGCCGACGGTGCGGTCGTGACGCCCCGCGAGCCGGCCGCCGCGTCGAACGCGCCCGACGCGGCGATCGCTGCGCGGTGGGATGCCGGGGCCATGGGCTGCGGCGATCTCGTGCTCGAACTGCGGCAGCGACTCGCCGCGCTGGCATCGGGGGGCGTGCTCGCGTTGCGCGCCGAGGATCCCGGTGCCGTGATCGACCTGCCGGCGTGGTGCAACCTCACGGGGCACACCCTGGTCGCGGCGACGCATCCCGAATACCGCATCCGCCGCAAGCGCTGAGCGCCGCTACCGCCGCACGACGCGGCCGGCGCGCGTCTCGGTGGCCGCGCCGCCGTCGATCGCCAGCTCGCCGCGCACGACCAGGTACTCGACGCCTTCGGCGTAGCGCTGCGGATCGAGCCAGGTGGCGCGGTCGGTGAAGCGATCGGGTGCGAATGCGACGACGTTCGCGAGCTTGCCGGGCGCGAGCAGGCCGCGGTCGCCGAGCCGCAGCACCGCCGCCGGCATCGCCGTCGCCTTGTGCACGAACGCTTCCAGCGTCA
>CAYMRG010000743.1:0-2429 GCA_964392555.1 uncultured candidatus Brocadiaceae bacterium | reverse complement strand
TTCGTACCAATTACTTGACATATCAACTAATTTAGCGCCCCATCGACGATCGCGTGTCCGCCGAGTGCGCCGACGATTGCCTCGCTGCCGTCCGGGCCCTGCACCAACACGTCGCTGACGAACGTCGGCAGCCAGACCTGGGCCTTGCCAGCCGCGTCGGTGTGCGCGCTCGGCGTGGTGCAGGGCCACACGGTGGCCGTGCCGACGAACGGCAACGGCGAGCCGACGAACTGTGGCCACGGCACGGTCACCGCCGCGCCCGCCACGGGCTTGCCGTCGCCGTCGTGGACCTCGACCGTCACCGCGCGGTACTCCGGCACCGGGAAATCGGCGCCGCCCCACGCGTAGCCGGTCCACAGCACCCTATCACCGCGATCGATGACGCGCGCCGGGCAAGGTGCCGCGGGCAGCGGCGGCAGTTCGGCGCGGCCCTGGTCGTCGAGCGGCAGCGGGAATGTGGGGCCGTGGCGCGCGCCGACGCGGACGACCAGGCGGAACGGCGGCATACCGTGCAGGTTCGCGAGGTCGCGCAGCGCGAACGTCGAGGCCTTCGCCCGCGCCACCTCCTGCAGCTCGACGACCTGGCCGGCGCGGATGCCTTCGACGACCGCCGAACGGGCGAAGCCACGTTCGTCGCCCGGCCCGATCGCCCAGGCGCTGTAGGCGCGGCCGTGGCGCAGCGTGGCGCGGAAGCGGCCTGTGGCGTCGGTGGTGGCGGTCACCAGCTCGGCGGGCGCGATCGCGTCACCCGCCGTCGGCGAACCGGTGGCGAGCGTAACGGTTGCGCCCGCGATCGCCTGGCCCGTGGCGTCGACGAAGGTGCCGGCGGTCGGCACCGGCTGCTGCGCCAGGGCGTGGCAGGCGAGCACGAACGTCATGGCGAGCGCGCGGCAGGTGCCGGTCCGGTCACGGTCCCTCATGCCGCGCACGATAGTCGCGACGCGGCGAATTCGCGCTGGTCGCTCAAGTGACCACCGTCCTAGGCCGATGGTACGCTCGTGAACGTCCGCGTCGATCCCGACAGCCGCGTGCCGCCGAGCCAGCAGCTCGTCGCGGCCGTGCTCGATGCGATCGCGGGCGGCGAACTGCGACCCGGCGACAAGTTGCCGTCGGTGCGCGGGCTCGCGAGCGCGGCGTTGGTCAACCCCAACACGGTGGCCAAGGCGTTCCGCGACCTCGAACACCTCGGTGCCACCGAGGGCCGCAACGGTTCGGGCGTCTACGTCACGGCGGCGGCGCCGGATGTCGCCAGCGGCCTGCGGCTCGCCGAGACGCTCGCGGGGCTGCGCGACGCGGTGCAGCAGGCGATCCGCGCGGGGCACGAGACACAGGTGCTGCACGGCGTTCTCGACGAGATCGCCGGCGGCGTGGGGAAGGGCCAACGAGAACGGAGCAAGGCATGAACGCGATCGAGATCTGCGACCTGACGGTGCGGTTCCTGCGCAAGCGGGTGCTCGACCAGCTCGAGCTCGGCGTGGGCGAAGGCCAGGTGACCGTGCTGCTGGGCGAGAACGGCGCCGGCAAGAGCACGCTGCTGCGCGTGCTGCTCGGCGTGCTGCGGCCGGCGTCGGGGACCGTGCGCGTGTTCGGCCAAGACCCGCTGCGCGAGCACCGGCGCGTGCTGCAGCGGATCGGCTACGTGCCCGACGTGCCCGATTGCCCCAATTGGATGACGCCGCGCGACCTGTTCGCGTTCCTGCAGCCGCAGTATTCGACCTGGAACGACGCGCTCGTCACCGAGCTGGTGGATCGGCTCGCGGTGCCGCTGCGGACGCGCTTCAAGTCGCTGTCGCGCGGCCAGGGCATGAAGGCGATGCTGGTCGCGGCGCTGGCGCACGAACCGGACCTGCTGCTGCTCGACGAACCGTTCGCGGGGCTGGATCAGCTGGTGCGCGAGGAAGTGTTGCAGGGCGTGATCGGTGCGTTGCGCGACGGCCAGCGGACGGTGCTGTGCGCGACGCACGAACTCGACGTCGCGGCCCGCATCGCCGACCGCGTTGCGGTGATGCAGCAAGGCCGCATCGTGCGCGACGGCACGCTCGCGGCGGTGCTCGGCGAGGCCGAGCCGGTGCAGATCCCGAGCGGTCTGCAGCGCGTGCTGGCCGAGGCGCTGCGCGCGGCGACGTCGCGCGAGGAGGTGACGGCATGAACCTCGTGCTGACCTATTGCTGGCGCGAATGGCGCGCGCAGCGTGCGCTGCTGGTCGCCTACACGGCGATGGTGTTCGCGGGGCTAGCGCTCGGCCTGTGGCTGACGCCGCGCCACATCTGGACCGACGAGACCTTCGGCGCGCACGCGCTGACCTGGTTCGTCGCCGCCGGCGTGATCGGCGTCGTGCTGTTCGCGGTGCCACAACTGGTGCGCGACGAGTTCGGCGCGAAGGACGACCTGTTCGTGCGGCGGCTGCCCGGCGCGCTGCTGCCGTCGTT
>CAYMRG010000742.1:0-2429 GCA_964392555.1 uncultured candidatus Brocadiaceae bacterium | reverse complement strand
CCCCCCCCCGCGCGGGCGCGGGGGGCCCGCCCCCCCCCCCCGCCCGTGGGGGGCCGCCCCCCCCCCCGGGCCGGCTAAAGCGCCGCGCTCGGCTTCAGCGGTCGCCGAGCACCGGCTCGCAGAAGGCAACCACGTAGCGCCAGGCGGTGGTCTTGCCGGCGTCGGTGCTGACCTCGACCAAGTAGCTGCGATCGACCGCGACCTGCAGCGCCTTGGCGCGGAACACGAGGCAGGCGCCGGCGCCGAACCCGCCGGCCGCGACGTGCTGCGCATCGAGTTCCAGCGGCTCGCCGGCGACGAAATCGGCGTCGAGCGGGCGGATCGCGACGCGCAGGTCGTCGGTCTTCGGCGCGCCGCCGCGCATCGCGAGCGAGAACGCGTGGCGCGGGCCGAACAGATCGACCGGCACGTAGCCGCGCGGCGGGTAGCAGACGACGTCGAGCCCCTTGGGCCACGCACCGCTCGCGTCCATCGACCACATCGCGTGGTAGGTGCCGGCGGTGCCGAACGCGGTCTTCTTCATCGCCGGGTTCAGGCACCAACGGCGGTGCCCGATCCGGTCGAGGTTGCCGGGATCGCTGTCGTCCATCCAGTTGTCGACCGCCGACGGCAGCGAACCGCCCCACGCGAGGTTGCTGTGGCTGGCGCCTTCGTAACCCTGCTTGTAGCGCGCCTCGTCGAAGCCCGCGGGCCGCGGCGGCGTGTGGTCGAGGTGGCCGATCGCCTGGTTGAGCTCGGCGGCTGCGTCGCAGAGCTCGTTCCACGGCGCGTTCAGCACCATCTCCGCCTGCGGCAGCCCGCACAGCTGGCGGTAGGCGCGCAGCCGCAGCAGCGCCGTCTGCCGCAGCAGCGACTTGCCGTCCGCGGGGTCGGGGGTCGGCGCGGTCGACAGGATCGCCAGCAACTGCTCGTGCAGCGTCCGCCGCGGCACCGGGAACGGTGCGAGGCCGTCGAGCTCGACCAGCTCGCCCTGCTTCCAGACCTGGCGCGACAGCGTCTTGGCACCGGCCAGCACCTTGCGCGGGCCGTGCAGCAAACCGTCGCGGTACTCGGAGGTGCGCCGACGCGCGCCACCCTCGTCGACGTCGGTCCACCTGCCGGTCCGCTGCCCGGCGCGGAAGCTGCCGCTGCTCGCCTGGCTGCCGTCGGCGTGGAACGTCTCGCTCGGGCCGTTCAGCACGCCGTGCAGGAACGTCTGCGATTCGCGCAGCTGCCCGGCCTCGGTCCACACCTTGCGCACACCGTTGCGTTCGCCGTGCTGCCAGGTCTCGAGCAGCGTGCGCGTGCCGTTTTCCGCCCACTGCTCGCACGCACCGTGCTTCGCGCCCTGCTCGTCGACGCCGTAGCGTTCGCGCAGCGCGCCGCCCGGCCAGGTCGCCGTGCGCACGTTCGGGTCGTCCTGTGCCGCCAACGACAGGGTCGCGAGGCCCACGGTCAGCAGGGTTCGAAGGCGGTCAGCCAGCATGTCTCACCACCCGCCGCCTCCGGCGGGGTCCGGTGCGGCAGCGTAGCAGACCGCCGGCGCGCGGCCCATCAGGCGAGCAGCTCGCGGGCGACGCGGCCGCCGACGTCGGTCAGCCGGAACGCGCGCCCCTGGTAGCGCCAGGTCAGCCGCTCGTGGTCGATGCCGAGCTGCTGCAGGATCGTCGCCTGCAGGTCGTGGACGTGGATCGGCGACTCGATCGCGCGGTAGCCGAACTCGTCGGTCGCGCCGACCACCGCGCCGCGGTGGAAGCCGCCGCCGGCGAGCAGCATCGAGTAGCAGTGCGGGTTGTGGTCGCGGCCGAGGAACTTGCTGCCGTCGCGTTCCTCGTTCATCGGCGTGCGGCCGAACTCGCCGCCCCAGACGACCAGCGTCTCGTCGAGCAGGCCGCGCCGCCGCAGGTCGATCAGCAACGCCGACAGCGCGCGGTCGATCTGCGCCGCCTTCTTCGGGAACTGCGTCATCAGGTCGTCGAACGGGCCGGTGCCGTGCAGGTCCCAGCCCGAATCGAACAACTGCACGAAGCGCACGCCGCGCTCGACGAGCCGCCGCGCCAGCAGGCAGTTGTTGGCGAACGAGCGCTGGCCCGGCGTCGTGCCGTAGAGCGCGTGGACCTCGGCGGGCTCGCCGGCGAGGTCGACGGCCTCGGGCACCGACGCCTGCATGCGGAACGCGAGTTCGTACTGCGCGATGCGCGTCGCGGTCTCGGGATCACCGGCGGCGGCGAGGTGTTCGCGGTTGAGGTCCTGCAGCGCGCGCAGCGACCGTTCGCGGCGCGCGCGGTCGACGCCGGGCGGATCCTGCAGGTAGAGCACCGGATCGCCCTGCGTGCGGAACTCGACGCCCTGGTGCAGCGACGGCAGGAAGCCCGAGCCCCACAGCGCCTTGCCGGCGCTCGGCAGCGTGCCGCCGCTGACCATGACGACGAACGCCGGCAGGTCGCGGT
>CAYMRG010000741.1:0-2431 GCA_964392555.1 uncultured candidatus Brocadiaceae bacterium | reverse complement strand
CGAACAGATCGAAGTTGCCGGCCGCCGAGTGGTTGCCCTGCTTGGCCTGCTCGAGGCCGAGCACGTTGCTGGCGAAGATGATCCGCTTGTCGTCGGGCAGCCAGTAGGGCGCGAAGTTGGCGGCGCCGTTCTTGGTCACCTGGCGGAAGTCGCTGCCGTCGCGCTTGCAGACCGTGATCTCCATGTGCGACGGGCGCACCAGGGCCTGACCGAGCAGCTTCGCGTCCTCGGCGGCTTCGGCGTCGTCCTTGGGGAACGCCGAACGCAGCACCAGCTTGCTGCCGTCGTGCGAGAAGAACGCGCCGCCGTCGTAGCCCTTGCGGTTGGTCACGCGGTGGACGTGCGAGCCGTCGGCCTCCATCGTGTAGAGCTCGAGGTCGCCGTCGCGCACCGATGTGAACACCAGCGCGCCGGTCACCGGGCAGACGGTGGCCTCGGCGTCGTAGCCCTCGGTGTCCGTCAGCTGCTTCAGGTTCTTGCCATCGGCATCGGCCGTGAACAGGTCGTATTCGCGGTGGACGGACCAGATGTAGCGGCCGCGTTCGACCTTGACGACCGGCGGCGGTTCGTCGCCGTGGTGGTGGGTCGAGGCGAACACGATGCGCTTGTCACCCTGGAGGAAGTAGCTGCAGGTCGTGCGCCCCTTGCCGGTGCTGACCTCCTTCAAGTCGCCGCTCGCGAGATCCAGGACGTAGATCTGGTCGGCGGGCATGTCCTTCGACCGCCGCTGCAGGATCAGCGTGCGGCCGTCGTTCGACCAGTAGGCCTCGGCGTTCTCGCCGTCGAAGGTCAGCTGACGCAGGTTCCGCAAGTGCGTCTCCTCCGGCAGTGGATCGAGCGGCTGGCCGGCGCCGATCGTGAGCGGCTTGGCCGGCGCAACGGGTGGGGCGTCCTGCGAGGTGGCGGTGGCGCAGGCGGCGAGGGGAAGGATCAGCAGGCCGAAGGGCAGTCGCATCGCGGCATGCTGACAACGGCACCGGCGCGGTGCAAGACCGCGCGTTCGGCCACTGTCATGCCGATGTCACTTTCGGGTCGACGTCAGCCTACGCCGAGATCAATCGCGCGCGGCGCCCATGGCCCCGACACCGTCGCCTGGTGCGACCTCGGCGAACCCCAAGGTCCGCAGTTCGTCGGACGTCAGGTCCGGATGGCGGGTCTGGAACTCGGTGCGGTTGCGGCGCGCGAATTCGAGCAGCAGGCGGTTCAGGCGGTTCGACTCGCGGCCGCGAACGGGTTCACCGTCCGTGCGCACGGTGTCGCCGGGACGCACCTCGCCGAGGCGGGGTGCTGGGCCGAGGGTGTCGCCGGGTTCGGGGGTGAGGCGTCCTTCGTCGAGCCAGTAGTCGGCCCGCAGTTCGAAGAAGGCCATCAGGTTGCGCAGATGCGGCAGCGTGATGGCCGAGCGACCCTTGCAGATATCGGTCGCCGTCTGTGGTGAAACCCCCAACGCCCTGGCCAAGTCCCTCTTCTTGAGTCGCCGCTGCTCGAGCAGAGCGGAGATCTTCTCGTGGATGAGGACCATGTCGTGTCTAGGATAGCCAGCGCGTGCGAGCCGCTCATCAACCTTCCGCGCAAAGCTGGCGCATCGGCATGCTCCTGGCGCTGCTCGGCGGCGCGGCTTGCCGGACGGATACCCTGCCGCCGTCGATCTGGCCGCCGGCCGATTTCGCGCTCACGGTCGAAGAGCTGGCGCTCGATCGCGGCGAAGTGCGAGCCGTGCGCCGCTTCCGCGCGACGGCCGACGGACTGGTCGTCTATGGCGTCGCCAGCCGCAACGTCGTCGATCCCGAGACGGGTGCCGCGCTGCCGGTGTTCGACCGGTTGTCGATCTATCGGCTCGTGCCGACCTGCGTGCGCGCGCTCGCGCGCGGCGTCGAGCAGGCCGGCGTGACCAAGCTCGACAAGGCCCAGGGCGAACGCGGCGCCGACGGCGACAGCGGTGGCCTGGTTCTGACCTGGCAGGCGTTCGGGCGCCTCGACAAGATCACGGCGCGCGGGCGGGTCCACGGGCCGATGGCCAGGATCCTCGGTCTGGTTGCGGCGCACCTGCCCGACGGCGAACGCTTCGGCCTGCCCGAACTCGCCGACCTTGCGGTGGTCGCCAAGCTGCGTGGGGTGCCGCCGCCGCGCACCGACGCCCGCGGCGCGCTGCTTGCCCTGCGGGAACAGCTCGACGGCCACCCGGACGACCGCGCGACGGTGCTCGATGCGTTCGCGCTGGCCTGCGCGGTCGGCGACCGGCGGATCGCGCAGCAGTTGCTGGCGACCTGGCAGGACTTGGCGCCCCCGGCGTCATCGTCCTTCCCTGATGAGGTGGCGACGCTGACGGCCGAGGTGCTGCAGCGCATGCTGCCCCAGTGACCGAGTGCGCCGAGTGCGCCGATTTCGCCGTCCGGCGGCGTTGGGCGGCCCGAAGCGTGCTCGGCGGGGC
>CAYMRG010000740.1:0-2436 GCA_964392555.1 uncultured candidatus Brocadiaceae bacterium | reverse complement strand
GACTACTTCGTCGATGCCTGGCAGGCGAACGGGCGCCCCGTCTACGACCTCGACGGCATCGCCCTCGACTACGTCCGCTACGTCGGCGGCACGGGTGTCAACCCGGCCAACGTCACGAACTTCCTCGCCGACGTGCGCCAGCACATCGGCAACCTGTCGCTGCACGCCTACCTGATCGCCAACCGCTACACGTTCGACGGACCCGTCTACAACAGCCAGTTCGCCAGCTACGCGACCGTGATCGCGTCGCTCGCGGCGCAGTTCGGCCAGCAGTGGGAGCAGATGGCGGCCTACGTCGACGTGATGATGCCGATGACGTACACCGCCGACGGCTCGATCTACGGCACCTATGCGGCGCACCAGGCCTACGTGCAGCAGGCTGCGGCCTATGCGCGCACGGCGTGCACGATCGCCGGCCACCCGCAGCGGCGCGTCATCCCGGTGGTCAAGACCTACACCGGCGACAGCGAGACGACGACCGTGCAGACGATCGAGGCGTCGATCCGCGGCGCGCTGCTGGGCGGCGGCGACGGCTACCAGTCGTTCCGTTACCAGTTCCTCGTCAACAACCCGACGTGGTGGACGCCGATGGCGCAGTTCGCGACGCCCGGCTGCAACTGGCCCGAACCGTCGCTCGCGACCACCGTCGACCACCTGACGGTCTCGGCCGATCCGACCGCCAGCGTCGACGTCGACCAGAGTGCGGCGTCGCTGCAGGTCCGCTTCGATCTCGATGGCGACGGCGCGTTCGACACGCCGTGGCAGGCCAGCGCCACCGCGCTCGGCCTGGGCCGCCACCTCGGCACCTGGGTGACGACGCTGCAGGTGCGCGACGCGGACGGCCACATCAGCACGACCCGCCGCCGCTGGCTCGCCAGCGCGCCGATCACGGTGACCCCGCCGGCGGTCAGCACGGCGACCGGTGGCTCGGTACAGGTCGCGATCGACTGCGGCGCGGCGGGGGCCGGCAACGTCTACCTGGCGATCGCCGGGATCACCGGCACCTACCCTGGCTTCGTCTGGCAGCCGGGCTTCGCCGTGCCGCTGAACGTCGACGCCTTGACCAGCCTGCTGGCAGCCGATCCCAACGGGCTCGTGCTGGCCAACGGCTACGGCACGTTCGACGCCAACGGCCAGGCGACCGCGACCTTCACGCTGCCGCCGGCGATCCTGCAGTTCCTCGCCGGCTGGACGATGCACTGGAGCTTCCTCAGCCAGGACACGCTCGGCCAGCCGCGCTGCGTCGGCAACGCCGCGCCGTTGCTGCTGCTGCCGTAGGGCCGGCGCCGCGCACGACCACCGGTGCGGAACCGGGCCACGGGCTGCCCTTGGACCGGCGTTCGGGCTATCGTGTTCGCCCCATGATCTCGCTGCAGAGCTACGTTGGTGGTCGCTGGGTCGCTGGTAGCGGTGACGCCAAGTCCCTTCACAACCCCGCGACCGAGGCCGTGCTCGGCGACGTGCGGGCCGGCGGCGTCGACTTCGCGGCCATGCTGAAGCACGCCCGCGAGCGCGGTGGCCCGGCGCTGCGGGCGATGACGTTCCCGCAGCGCGCGGAGATGCTCAAGGGCCTGGCCGGCCTGCTGCACGAGCACCGCGACGAGCTGATCGAGATCGCTGCGACCAATGGCGGCAACACCCGCGGCGACGCCAAGTTCGACCTCGATGGCGCCTCCGGCACCCTGGCTTTCTATGCGACGCTCGGCGCGAGCCTGCCGGCCGGCAACTGCCTGCCCGACGGCGACGGGATCCAGCTCGGCCGGACCGCACGCTTCTGGGGCCAGCACGTCCACACGCCGCGCCCCGGCGTCGCGGTGCACATCAACGCCTTCAACTTCCCGGCCTGGGGCATGGGCGAGAAGATGGCCTGCGCGCTGCTCGCGGGTGTGCCCGTCATCGAGAAGGCCGGCACGCCGAGCGCCCTGCTGGCGTTCCGCATCGCGCAGCTGGTCGTCCAGAGCGGCCTCGTCCCCGAGGGTGCGTTCCAGTTCGTGCCGGGCTCGATCAGCGGCGCCCTCGACCTGCTCGGGCCGATGGATGCGGTCGCCTTCACCGGCAGCTCCCGCACCGGCGCGCTGATCCGCGGCAACACCAACCTGGTCGCGCGCAACGTCCGCATCAACATCGAGGCCGACTCGATCAACCCAGCCGTGATCGGCCCCGACGTCGAGGTCGGCAGCGACACCTTCGGCCAGTGCATCGCCAACCTCGCCGTCGACATGACCCAGAAGGCCGGGCAGAAGTGCACGGCCGTGCGCCGCATCCTGGTGCCCGCGGCCCTGGTCGGCGACGTCACCGAAGCGCTCCTGGAGCGCCTGCAGGCGACGCGGATGGGGGATCCGCTGGCCGACGACGTGCGCCTGGGCCCCGTGGCCAGCAGCGAGCAGCTGCGCGACGTGCGGCAGGGCATCGAACGCCTGCAGGCGGTCGCCGACA
>CAYMRG010000739.1:0-2449 GCA_964392555.1 uncultured candidatus Brocadiaceae bacterium | reverse complement strand
GCGGCGAAGAACACGAACTGGCGCTGTTCCTGGTCGACGAGATGCTCGGCGATCGGCAGTGGCAGCGGGCGATCGCGGTCGCCCGGCCGATGATCGACCTCGAGAGCGACGTCGGCGACCGCGCGCGCTTCAAGACGATCGTCGCGCTGTTCGAGCAGGCGGTCGCCAGCAAGCACCTGCAGGACTTCCCGCCGCAGGCGATCATGATGGCGCCGCGGATCCAGGATCCCGACCTGCGCAGCAAGACCGCGGCGATGATCGGCGACGCCTACACGCGGCTCGGCAAGCTCGAGCACGCGGCGGACGCCTACCGGGGGATCCTGCGATGAGCCGCTCGGCGTGGCCGATCGTCGCGCTGCTCGGTCTGGTGAGCGGGCTCGCGGCACAGGGTGGCGACGGCGGGCGCGACAACGCCGAGTGGTCGCGCACCCAGCGTGAGCTGCAGCAGAACCGCAGCGAGGTCGATCGGCTGATCGACCTGCGCCTGCGCCACGACCTGGGTCTGCCCGGCGAAGGCGACCAGGAGTACTTCCGCTCGCAGGAGCCGGCGACGACCGACGCGATCGAGCGCGCGCGCCAGGAGCTGCGCGATCAGGACACGGCGACCGCGACGTTGCTCGAGCGCTACAACAAGTTGAAGCTCGCGGTCGAGCAGCTGCGGGCCGAGGCCGCGGTGCACGCCGAGACCTCGCGTCAGGAGCAGCAGTTCGTCGTCGTGCCGCGCGCGGGCGCTGCCCAGCCGGTGCAGCCGATCGGCGCGCCGACTGCGCCCGGTCCGGTCGCGTCGTCGCCGACGCCGCCCCCGCCGAAGGACCCGAACGCGTCCAGCGACAGCATGCTGGCCGCGGCGATCGCGCTCGACAAGGTGCGCGGCCAGATCCACGGTTCGGACGATCACCAGCGCGTCGCGCAGTCGCTGTTCAAGGCCGGCCAGGCGCTGATGGACCGCGCGGCGATCGCCCGCGACCAGGCGCAGGACGACCTCGCGGCGCAGCTCGACGAGCGCGCCAAGGAGCGTCCGCAGCGGGCGGTCGCCGAGCTGGAGCCGCTGCTGCAGCCGAAGGACCCGCCGTTCGCGGCGCTGTTCTACCTCGGCCGCTGCCGCGAACTGCTGTTCCGGCTCGCGGAACGCCACGAGGGGCTGTCGCTCGCCAAGTCGCCGAAGGAGTTCTCGGCGCGCGAACAGGACGTGCGGCAGCCGTTCCTGGCGATCAGCGCCCGCGACGTGACCCGCAAGGGCCAGCGCGGCGAGATCGAGGTGCTTGGCCCATGGGGACTCGCGGCGCAGACCGCGATGGAGCACTTCCGCTGGATGAACCTCAACAGCGGCTACGACCCGCGGCCGGCGATCGAGGCGCTGACGTGGCCCGGCGAGCAGAACCAGTGACCACGGACTTCGCCGATCTGCAGGCCGGCTTCGCCCAGTTCGTCGCGACCGCGAACGAGCTGGAGCGCGCCTACGTCGAGCTGAAGGCCAGGGCCGAGGCGATCGACGGCGAGCTGCAGGCGAGCAACCGCGCGCTGCTGGCGTCGCTGGCGGAGCGCGAGGCCCTGGTCGCCGCGCTGCCGATCGGCCTGCTCGGCGTGCGCGCCGACGGGGCCGCGACGTGCCACAACGGCGAGGCCGAGCGGCTGTGCGCGCTCGGTCGCGCGGCCGGCGTCGACCTCGCGGCCCACCCCGGCGGCGACGCCGCGTTCGGTGAGCAGCTGGTGCGCGTGCGCCGCACGCCGTTCGGCCGCGACGAGCTGGTGCTGCTGGAGGATCGCACGCGGCTGCGCGAACTGGAGCGCGAGGTGCACCGGCTCGATCGTCTCGCCGGGCTCTCCGAGCTGGCGCTCGGCGTCGCGCACGAGATCAAGAACCCGCTGAACGGCGTGCTCGGCTTCGCCACGCTGCTCGAGCGCAGCGAGGATCCGGCGGCGATGCGCCGCTTCGCCGCGAAGATCGGCGCCGGCGTGCGCCAGGTCGACGAGATCGTCCGCGCCATGCTCGCCTTCGCGCGCCCGGCCCGCGGCCGCGGCCGGCTCGCGTCGATCGCCGAGATCGCCGCCGAGGCGGCGACCGCGGCGGCGCTGCCGGCGTCGCGTCTGCAGCTGCGCGGCGCGATCGTGCAGCGCGCGGATGCCGATGCGCTGCTGCGCGTGCTCGCCAACCTGTTCGCCAACGCGCGCGAGGGCAGCGCCAGCGTCCAGGTCGCCGTCGACGTCACGGTCGGCCACGGTCGCCTCGAGATCCTGGTCCGCGACGACGGCCCCGGCGTGCCGGCCGAGGTCGGCACGAAGGTGTTCGAGCCGTTCGTCTCGACCAAGGAGCGTGGCACCGGGCTCGGTCTGCCGCTCGCCGCCCGCGTGCTGTCGTTCCTCGGCGGCTCGCTCGAGCTGCTGAACCCGGGTCAGCCGGGCGCCTGCTTCCGCATCCGCCTGCCGGTCGCCGAGCAGCCGACCGCAC
>CAYMRG010000738.1:0-2457 GCA_964392555.1 uncultured candidatus Brocadiaceae bacterium | reverse complement strand
CGCAGGCGTGGTTCGGCGTCGGGCAGCCGCGCCAGCGCGGCGAAGAACGGATCGTCGGAGCCGGCGTGGACGGCGCGCAGCACCGCGGCGAGGGCCCCGCGCAGGCGCGTCTTCAACTCCTCGGTCGCCGCGATCGTGAAGGTCACGACCAGCGCCTGGTCGAGCCGGTCGATCGTCTTCTCGAGCAGCAGCCGCAGCAGGATGCCGACCAGCGTGTAGGTCTTGCCGGTGCCGGCGCTCGCCTCGAGCAGCACGGTGCCGGCGTCGAGCGGGGCGGTGGCGAGGTCGAAGCGCTCGGTGGTCACGCCTTCTCCTTGTCGCCGTGCTGGTGGATCGCGCCGAACACCGCGTCGGCCCAGGTCGCGAACCCGGGCAACGCGAACGGGTCCCGATCGCGCATGCACAGCTCGTTCGCCGGTTCTTCGCTCTCGCTCGAGACCTGCTGGCCGTCGGAGGGCAGCCACTTGCGGCGCGCCTTGGTCAGCGCGTCGGGTTCGCCCTTGGCCTGCGACAGCACGTAGGTATCCGACGTCTCCGGGAAGAACGGCAACGGCGCGCGCAGGCCGTCGCGGAAGCCACGCAGCAGCACGTCGAGCTGCCGCTGCGCGACGTCGGGCGCGAGCTCGCGGAAGGCGAAGGCGGCATCCTTGCCGAGCACGATCGTGCGCGCCGGCAGGTCGGCGGCGCCCTGCGCCCGTGCGACCGCGGCGACGACGTGCTCGATCCAGCCGCGCAGCACGTCCTTCGGCTTCAGCGCGGCGATCCGCGCGTGCACGATGCGGTCGCCGGTGACCCCCGAGAGTTCGCCGCGCACCGTGCCGGCGCCTGCCGTGGCGACGACAGCGACCGCTCGGCGCGGGCCGAACGCGGCGACCGTCGCGACGAAGGTCTGCGCGTCGTCGGCGAGCGGCCAGTAGGCGCAGGTGCCGAGGCCGCCGACCGGCAACTGGCCGGAGGCGCGCGCCAGCGCGAGCGGGTCCGCGGGTGGCGGGTCGCCGCGTTCGGCGCGGGCGACAATCGCGTCCTTGATCCGCCACTCGTCGAGCTTGTTCATCTGGAACGGCTCGGTGTCGGTCTCGCTGTCGTCCGATGCGCGCACGCGCAGCGCCATCGTGTGCTGCAGGAAGAACCGGCACGGGCTCTTCCAGAACTCCTCGAGCCGCGCGAGCGGCACCTCGTCGCCGGCGAACGCAAGCGGCGGCGCGACCTCGCCGGGGATCCACGGCGGCGCATCCCCGCTGGCGCGCGCGACGCCGCGCAGGTCGTGGCGGGCGAAGGTGAACAGCCGCGGATCGCGGCCGTCGCGGTAGCGCGGGCTCCACGCCTGCAGCGGGTGTTGCACGACGACGGCGCGCTGCGGCGCGGTGTCCGGCAGCCAGTGGCGGCAGGTGCGGTCGAGGTGGTCGAGCAGTTCGCTGAGCACCACGGACGGCGCGCACGGGCTGTCGTCCTTCGCCGAGCGGCCGACGAAGGTGACGTGCAGCCGTTCGCGCGCGGCGAGCAGCGCGTCGAGGAACATCTGGCGGTCGTCGAGGCGCACGCTGCGGTCGCCGGGGCGGCGGCGCACCGCCGCGAGGTCGAACGGTGCCGGCTGGTCGCGGCGCGGGAACGACTGGTCGCCGAGGCCGCAGACGAACAGGTGGCGGACCGGCACCATGCGCAGCGGCAGCAGCGCGGCGATGGTCACGCCCCCGCCGAAGAAGCCGCGCGCGCCGGTCGCGCGCTGCAACGACCGCTGCAGCCACGCGCGCGCGACCGCGGGCCCGACCGGGTCGGTCACCTTGCACAGTCCGGCGAGCGCGCGCAGGTCGGCGGTCACCTGCTGCAGGTAGGCGACCGCCGCGGCGTCCTCGCTGGCCGGGTCGAACAGGTCGCGCAGCAGCGCGTCGAGCCGATCGGCCCACGCCGGCAACGGCTGCGGCCGCTGCAGCGGCGACAGGTGCGCGAACAGCGTCTCGACGAACCAGCAGAAGCGCGTCAGCAGGTCGGTGCGGCCGTCGGTTACGTCGGCGACCGGCAGCACGCCGCCGACCAGCGCGTCGACCGGACCGGTGGCCATGCCGAGCACGAGCCGTTCGAGCCCCTGGCGCCACGAGTTCTCCTCGAACGCCGGCACGCGGAACTGCCGTTCGCGCATCGCGCCGTCGAGGCCCCAGCGGATGCCGGCGGCGGCGCAGCGATGCTGCAGCACCGGCAGATCCGCGGCACCGATGCCGAAGCGACGCTGCACGGCCGGATGCTCGAGCACGTGCAGCACGTCGTGGACGTGCAGGCGGTCCTGCGCGAGCTGCAGCAGCGCCAGCAGTGCGGCGCACAGCGGCAGTTCGGCGGCCGGATCGCGGTCGGCGACCTGGAACGGCAGGTGCTCGGCGACCGGGCCGAACACCGCGTGAGCGAACGGCGCATAGGTCGCGACGTCGGGCACCAGCACCAGCATCTCGTGCGGCTGCAGCGTCG
>CAYMRG010000737.1:0-2463 GCA_964392555.1 uncultured candidatus Brocadiaceae bacterium | reverse complement strand
GCCGAAGCGGTCACCGCACTCGAGGCGGCGCTGCGCGCGCCCGACGTCGGCGAGGACCGCCAGCGGGCGCTGCTGTTCCTTGGCAAGGCGCTGCACGAGGAGAACCAGGACCAGCGCGCCGTGCCGATGCTCGAGGCGTTGGCGCGCGAGGGCACCGGCAGCACGTTCGAGGCGGCCGCCGTGCACACCCTGCGCCACATCCGCGACCCGCAGCACGGCCACACGCACTGACCGGGTGACCCGCTGCGCGCGGCGGTGTGCGGCGCTACAACTGCGGCATGCGCACGTTCGCCCTCGTCGTCCCGTTCGCGCTGGCCACGCTCGCCGCGCAGGAAGCCAAGCCCGCCGCGGCGCCACCCGTGACCCCGGTCGCGGTGGCAAGCGACCCGATCCTGACGGTCGGCGACCACAGCTACCGCTGGGACTCGGCCTGGGCGAAGGCGGCCCTCGCCAGCGACCTCGGCAACACCCACGGCTGCGTCGTCGTCGACGCGGCCGGCGAGCTGCTCGCCAACACCGACACCGAGCAGGCGGTGATGGTGTTCGGCACGGATGGCCACGTCGCACGCAGCTGGGGCAAGGACTACCACGGTGGCCTGCACGGCATGCTGCTGCGCAAGGAGGACGGCAAGGAAGTGCTCTACCTCGCGCACACGCGCCGCCACGAGGTGCTGAAGACGACGCTGGCCGGCGAGGTGCTGTGGACGATCGGCTGGCCCGAGGCGTCGGGCATCTACCAGAACGAGAACGAGTTCAACCCGACCGCGATCGCCGTCGCTGCCGACGGGCGCATCTTCATCGCCGACGGCTACGGCAAGTCGTGGATCCACGTCTACGACCGCGACCGCAAGTACCTGAAGTCGTTCGGTGGCCCTGGCCAGGAGCCGGGCAAGCTGCGCACGCCGCACGGCATCTGGCTCGACGCGCGCGGCGACGAACCGCTGCTGCTGGTCTGTGACCGCGAGAACTCCCGGCTGCAGTGGTTCTCGCTCGACGGCGAGTACCGCCGGCTGATGGACCAGGGTCTGCGTCGCCCGTGCAACGTCTGGCCGTGGGGCGATCGCGGTCTGGTCGTCGCCGACCTCGCCGGGCGCATCTCGTTCCTCGACGCGAAGGACCACGTGATCGGCCACCTCGGCGACAACCCGGATCCGGCGCTGCGCGCGCAGAACCAGGTGGCGAAGGACAAGTGGCGCGACGGCGAGTTCCTGTCGCCGCACTCGGTCTGCGTCGATGCGCAGGGGGCGATCTACGTGATGGACTGGAACTCGCTCGGTCGGCTGACGCGGCTCGCGCCGGTCGCAGCTGCGCCGAACTCGGGCTCGCCGAAGGAGCGCTGACCGGCCTCGGTCAGCCGCCGGTTCAACCGCCGGTCGAACCGCCGAGCTTCCCCGCCGCGCCGCCAGCCGGCGAACTCACACCCGCACCGCCGGTGCCCGGCGAATCGCCGCCGCCCTTGTCGTCGGGCTTGCCCGCCTTCGCGCCGCCCTTGCCGCGGTTCCAGCCGCCGAGCCGTTGCGCGCCGGCCGGGCGCTCGGGCAAGCGCAGCTTGCCGAGCAGCTCGCGCTCCTTGTCGAGCAGCTTCTGCGCGGCGGCGGTGGCGGTGGCGCGGTCGTGATCGGCGGCGCTGCGCTTCGCCTTGTCGGCGCCGGCCTTGCCCTGCCTGGCCTCGGCGTCCTGCTGGTCGCGCAGCGCCTGTTCGAGGTCGCCGACCAGCTTCGCGTAGTCCTTGACGAACGTCGCCAGCGGCGGCTTCAGGGCGCCGGCCGCCGCCTTGTCGAGCGCGCGCCGCAGGCCGCCGCGGTCCGCCTTGTTGCCGGCCATCGACACCGGGTCGGCGGTCTTGCCGTCCTCGTCGATGGCGACGAACAGCGGCGCCTGCTTGCCGAACCTGGCCAACATGGCCGGCGTCTTCGCCAGGTCGATGCGGCCGCAGCGGAAGCAGCGCAGGGCGATGCCGAGCTCGTCGTCGCCGAACAGCTCGCGTTCGAAGCGCGTGCGCGCGACTTCGTCCTGGCTGCCGTCGTAGAGGTAGAGCACCGTCAACTGGTCGGCCTGCGCGGCCTCGTGCGCCAGCGGGCACGTCGCGAGGTCGGCGACCTTGTCGCCGTCGACGGCCGGCGCTTCGGTGTCGGTGAAGAACACGCCGACGCGGTTGACGATCTCTTCGGCGCGCGGCCGCCCGCGCTGGGCGGTGGTCGGCGCAGCCAGCCAGGCCGCGGCAAGGGCGGCGACGAGCGGGGAGCGGAGCATGGTTGGGTCGAGCGGAACGGGGGCGTGTTCCGCCGGGACATGATCGGCGCTCGATGCGTCGAGCGGCCGGCCGTTCGTGCACCACGTTGGTACCGGGCAGGGCGGCCGCCCACCTCACGGCAGCGGGCGCTCGGTGCACTCGGGATGCACGGTGGGCGGGTCACCGGCGAGCGTCAGGTGAGCGTGGGCGATCGCACGCTCACGGCCCGG
>CAYMRG010000736.1:0-2470 GCA_964392555.1 uncultured candidatus Brocadiaceae bacterium | reverse complement strand
CGTCACGCTGATCGGCGCCGCGTCGCCGGTGTAGGCGCCGGCCGACCGCTTCGCCGCGCTGCCGGTGCCGGTGCGCAACTCGATCGTCATGTTGCCCGATGCCGGCGACCAGTTGGCACCCGCCTGCAGGGTCATCGACAGCGTGACGACCTTGCCCTGCATGAACACGATCTCGTCCGTGTCCAGCGGGAACTCGAACGTCATCGCGGTCGTGCCGGTCTGGCCGGCCGTGCGGCGCACCCGCGCGGCCCACCGCGACCCCGTGGCGATGCCGGCGACCTGGGCGACGGTGCTCGCCTGGTTGGCGCCGGTGGCCAGTGCCCAGCCGTCGGCGGTATACGCGGTCGTGGACGCCGCCACGCTGATCGACGCAGCACCACCGGCGCCGCGCTGCCACACCTCAAGCCCGCCGTTCCGGCCGGCGAGATTGCGCCCCTGGTACCCGACGCCGAGCAGCAGGTTGGCCAGGGTCATCTTGCGCACGCCGGCGCCGCCACCGGAACCGTCGCGCAGCGCGAGCTCGTCGGCGCTGTTCGGCGACGTGTAGGACGACAGCGAGTTGAGCAGGTTCCAGAACGCCTGGAAGCTCATCGAGCGGCCGATCGCGCTGCTGGCCTTCGCCCACGCGATCTTGTCGTTCGCGAGGTTCGGCGCGGTGTCGTTGGTCGCGCCGGTGATCAGCGCGTAGACCGCCGCGTCGATGGTGGCCTGCCCGGTGCCGCCCTGCGTGACCGGCAGGACAGACTTTGGCCAGCCGAAGGGGCCGCGCGCCTTCATCGCCGCGGCCTTACAGGTGCCCGCCGATGGCGAACACGTTGAACGTCTCGGCGTTGTGCGGGGCGGCGTAAAGCGCCTCGTACTGTCCGAGCACCAGGTCGACAGGCGGCGTGAAGTCGCCTTCCGTGCCGGTGTTGCCGAACGTCTTCTGCGACGCGGACGGGGTGACCGCGGTCACGCCGATCTCGCCGATCAGGCGCTTGGTCGGCGCGCTGTAGGACGCGATCGTGCCGTCCGCATTGAGCACGAGCCCGCTCAGCGCGTGGTAGAAGCGCACGATCCCCAACGTGGTCGTGCCGGTGGCGCGCACCAGGATCTTGTCGATGCGGGTGCCGGGCGCGCGGCCGACCGCGATCTGCACCAGCGTGCCGGTGCCGTCGCGGTTGGTGTTGGCGACCGAAATCTGGCCGAAGCCGACGAGCGGCACGGCCGCGTATTGCGGCTGAACGGACATGGAGATGCCTCGGCTAGTTGGCGAAGTTGAACAGGTAGTCGCGCTTGGTCACGAGCGCGGCGGGATCGGGCAGGTTGACCGTCGCGGCCACGGCCTGCACCGACGCGAGCGACGCCGCGGCGGCCGCAGCGCTCGCGGCCGCGGCGGTCACGTCGGCGGCCGACAGGGCAGGTGTCAGCACGCCGCTGTCGTGGCTCGACGCAAAGGCCGAGGCCACCCGCATGACGCAGGCGGTCTCGAAGTAGACCGGCTGGCGGAACCGGCCGTGCCCGTCGAGCACCTGCGGGTTGGCCAGCACGTCGGCGCCGGACGGGCCGGCGTAGAGCGTGATCAGCGTGCTGGTCGGGCTGCCGGCGCCGTCCGTCGCGTAGACCGCGACCGACCCGCCGGCATAGACGTCGTTGCGCGCCGAGAAAGCGTCGAGCAGGGTGCGGGTGTAGGCCACGTCAGATGTCCATCTCGCCAGGCGGGGTCATGACGTGCTCCTAGAAATCCCGATAGGCCACGGCGCGGCGCGTCGTGTGCTCGCGGTTGTTCCACGCCTTGAGCTCGCGCTTCGCCGCCTCGGCCTTCTGCGTCAGCATCTGCAGGCGCGGGCCCGGCAGCCGGCCGAGCGGCCCGTCGCCGATGTCCGCCGCAGTCGCGAGCTCGGCCCAGCGCTGCCACGCCGCCGGCAGGCCGTGCGGCAGGTCGCCGCCGCTGTCGCGCAGGTCGGGCGAATAGGTCTGGTAGTGCAGCAGCAGGCTGTAGCCGGTCTCGTCGATCACCGGCCAGGTGGACAGCGTCGGCGGGGTCAGCCGGTCGATGTAGACCTCGGACGGCTCGCCGGACTGCGCGGCCTGCTCGTGCTCGAGGAACGTGCGCCGGCGCACGATGGGCAGCGGCACCTTGCGCTGGTTGCCGTCGCCATCGACCGGATGAAGCAAGTAGGCCGACAGCGGGAACTGCAGCCCGGCCTCGGGGTAGCTCGACCCCAGCGCGGTCAGCAGGTTGTAGCTCGTCGTGTCGGCGGTCAGCGGCAGGGTGAACTCGGCCGGCACGAGCCAGAAGCAGGTCATCGTGCCGGCGAGCTCGCCGACGATCAGATCGAGACAGCCGAGCGCGATGTCGATCTCGTCGGGGTCCGGCTGGTCGCGCGGCGACAGCGAGCCGATGCGGCGCAGCGCGCCTTCGGCCAGCTGCGCCGCGGTCAGCAGGCGGGGCATGCGTCAGGCCTTCGCCAGCACGTCAGGGCCGTCT
>CAYMRG010000735.1:0-2496 GCA_964392555.1 uncultured candidatus Brocadiaceae bacterium | reverse complement strand
CCCGATGCCTTCGAGCAACTCGTCCACCGGCTGCTCTACACCGAGCCCTACCAGACGCGGTTCGCCGAACACCTGGCGACGCAGTGGCTGGACGGCGCGCGCTACGCCGACACCTGCGGCATCCACATGGACGCTGGGCGGCAGATCTGGCCGTGGCGCGACTGGGTGCTGCGCGCGCTGCGCGACGACCTGCCGTTCGACCGGTTCGTCACCGAGCAGATCGCCGGCGACCTGCTGCCGGACGCGACGCTCGACCAGAAGGTCGCGAGCGGCTTCCACCGCAACCACGTCACGACCGACGAGGGTGGCGCGATCCCCGCCGTTTACCTCGTCTATTCCGCCGCCGACCGGCCGGCGACGACCGGCTCCGTGCTGCTGGGGCTCACGCTGGGCTGCGCGCGCTGCCACGAGCACAAGTACGACCCGATCTCGCAGGACGAGTTCTACGAGCTGTTCTCGTTCTTCTACAACAACGAGGAGCCGGGCCTCTACTCGCAGGTGCCCGACGCCAAGCGCGCACTCGAGCCGTTCCTCCAGGTGCCGAGCGCCGAACAGCAGCAGCGCGCCGCCGAGCTCGACCGCGCGATCGCCGATGCGAAGGCGCAGCTCGAGACGGTCGATCCGGCCGAGGCCGACCAGCTGCTGGCGTTCGTCGCCCGCACGGCGCCCGAGTGCGGCGTGGCGTGGGCCGACGCCGAGGTGCGCGAGGCGCGGTCGGCGCGCGCCGACGGCGCCGTGCTGACGCTGCAGCCGGACGGCTCGGTGCTGGCGTCGGGGCCGAACCCCGACCAGGACGTGCATCTCGTGACGCTGCGGACGAACGCGGCGGACCTGCGGCTCTTGTGCATCGAAGGTCTGCCCGACCCGAGCCTCGGCGAAGGCCGGGTCGGCCGCGGCCCGAACGGCAACGTCGTGCTGCAGTCGGTGCAGGTCGAAGCGGTGTCGGTCGCCGACCCGACGCAGCGGGTCGCGGTGCCGCTCGGCTGGGCGTGGGCCGACGTCGAACAGCAGAACGGCGACTTCGCCGCGGTCAACGTGCTGTCGGCCGACGACGGCGTCGGCTGGGCGGTCGCCGCGCACACCACCGACCCGCAGCCGCGCGTCTGCCTGCTGCTCGCCGACCAGCCGTTCGGCTTCGCCGGCGGCACCGACGTCGTCGTCACGCTGCGCTACGACTCGCAGTACACGCAGCACGTGTTCGGTCGCGTGCGGCTGTCGCTGGGTTCGATCGGCGACGAAGGCCTGGCGCGGTTGCCCGAGGCGGTCTCGGCGTTCCACGCCGTCGGCCCGTTCGCGTTCGGCGACGCCGCGAGCGGCTACGCGCTGGACACGGCGGCGGTGGCCGCGACGACGCTCGATCGCCGCCAGGAGTTCGCCGGCAAACGCTGGCGCCATCTCGAAGGCGTGCGCGAAGGTGCGGCGGGTGCGCTGACCAATGGCCGCAACGTCGAGTGTGTCGCCTGGCAGGTGTTCGCCCCGACGGCGCGGCGCCGCAACCTGCTGCTCGGCAGCGACGACGGCTTCGTGCTGTATGCGAACGGCCGCGAGGTGCTGCGCAACGAGATCGATCGGCCGATCACCGTCGACAGCGATCGCGCCGACCTCGAGCTGCGCGGCGGCGCGAACCTGCTGGTCGAGAAGGTCGTCAACAACCTCGGCCAGGGGGCGTTCAGCATGCGCCGCGGGCCGCGCACCGACGGCCGTGGCGATGAGCTGGCCGGCGACCTGGTCGCCGCGCTGCTGCCGTCGCGCGCACGCCACGCGGCCCTGGAGCAGCGGCTGCAGGTTGCCTGGCGCCGCGCGTTCTCGCCCGGCTTCCTCGGCAAGCAGGAGGCGATCGCCGCGCTCGAGCGGCAGCGCGCCGAGCTCGAAGCGGCGATCCCGCTGACGATGGTGATGAAGGAGCGCGCGATGGCGCGGCCGGTGTTCGTGCTGAACCGCGGCGCCTACGACCAGCCCGACTCGTCGCGACCCGTGCAGCGCGCGGTGCCGAAGGCGCTCGGCGCGCTGCCGCCGGGGGCGCCGGCCGACCGCCGCGGTCTCGCGCAGTGGCTCGTCGCGCCGGACAACCCGCTGGTGGCGCGGGTCCGCGTCAACCGCCTGTGGGAATTCCTGTTCGGCACCGGCATCGTCCGGTCGAGCGAGGACTTCGGCATGCAGGGCGAGTGGCCGAGCCATCTCGAGCTGCTCGACTGGCTGGCCTGCGAGTTCCGCGACGGCGGCTGGGACACCAAGGCGCTGCTCGAACGGATCGTCACCAGCGCGGTGTTCCGGCAGTCGGCCCGCGCCCGCCCGGACGTGCGCGAACGCGACCCCGACGACCGGTGGCTGGCATGGTTCCCGCGGCGGCGGCTGACCGCCGAGGCGATCCGCGACCAGGCGCTGGCGCTGTCGGGGCTGCTGGTCGAGCAGTTCGGCGGCCCGTCGGTGAAGCCCTACCAGCCCGAGGGCCTGTGGCAGGAAGTGGCGATGCCGCAGTCGAACACGCGCATCTTC
>CAYMRG010000734.1:0-2496 GCA_964392555.1 uncultured candidatus Brocadiaceae bacterium | reverse complement strand
CGCTGCCGGCGAGCCAACGCGCTGCCGGCGCGGCCAGCACGCCATGGCAGGAGGCACCGCGCGACTCGGCGATCACCAGCCAGCGGTCGTCGGCCGTGGTTCCGGGGGGGAGTCGCGGGCCAAGCAGCACGTCGCCGGCGGCATCCGTCGTCAGTCCGTCGGCGACCGGAGCGCCATCGCGCTCACGGCGGATGGCGGTCGCACGATCGACCAACGGCATCCCGTTCGCGTCGAGCACGCGGAAGTGCACAGCCGTCGCGTCGGCGAGCGGCAGGCTGCAGCTCGCGACCGCTTCGGGCTGGTCGGGCGCCAACAACGTCGTGGCGGCGCGCCGCCCCGTTGCCGTCTGCACGCGCACTTCGAGCGCGATGCCACATTCGACCATCAGGCGACCACGGCCGCCGCGCAGCGTCACGCGGTGCCAGCGACCTGCGGGTTCGCGGGCGGCCGGCGCACGGACCTCGGCGAACGCCACCTCGCTGCACGGGCGCCCGGCCGCGGTCACCGCGAGGTCGACGAACGCGGGCAACACCATCGGCAGCACCACGCGGCCCGAGTCGATCGGGCAGGCGACCGCCGCCTGGCCGAGGGTGGGGAAGTCGAGATCGGCCCAAGCCCAGCTCGGTGACGTCGTCGACCGGGCCACGGGCCATGTCGCGCTGCCTTCGGCATCGGTGTGCGCGTTGGACTGCAGGGACGCGCCGGTCGCCGCGTCGACCCGCCAGACGAGCGCGACGGGAATGCCCACGCACCATTCGCGTGGTCCGTCGAGGACGATCGTGATCGGGTCGACGGCCGTGGAGCTGGCGGGATCCGCCGGGCTGCCGATCGCCAGGGGCCCGGCGCGCATTTCGCTGGCGATCGGCGACGGGCTCCTGCTGCCTGCCGGCGTGGCCGCGACGTCCTCGCCACATGGCCGGGCCGGCGCAGCGTCCGCAGGCTGCTGCGGACGCGGTTCCGCGACCGGCAGCAGACCCGCCGTGGCGACCGCGAGAACGGCCACGCCGACGACCGTCGCGAACCGCTTGCCTGACGACGTGGCCACGGTCACTGCAACGTCAGGGGGAACGACTCGACGCCGCTGGCGCTGACGGTCCGCGTCTCGGTCGATATCACGGTCCCCTGGTAGCGGATGGTCAGGGTGAACTGCGTGCTGGCGCCACCGCAGTCGTCGAAGTCCCTCACGGTGAAGAGGTAGGCCCCCGTCGGCGCGGCCTGCCAGACGATGCTCTCGGCCGGCACGTCGCCGGGCAACGCGCAGGTGTTCCGGTCGCCGGAGTGCACGCCGCCGCTCGGCGACAACGGCTGCAGGAAGGTGACGAACGTCGCGTCGGGTTCCACGGCGACGAGATCGAGATCGGCATTCGACGACCACGCCAGCTCGACCGACAGCGGGTTGAACGGCGCGCGCAGGGCCGAGACGGCGAGCGTCTCCACGCAGGGGTTGGTGACCCCGGTCTCGGCGATGTCCACACTGCCGGCGAACGTGCTGCCGTCGGGCGCGAAGGTGAGCGTCGCACTGTAGTTCTCGCCCGTAAACGGCACGGCGCGCGCCAGGGTGACCACCGCGCCGTTCAGCGTGCCGGTGACGGCCTGTGGCGTGTTCGCGTCGATCAGGATCGTTCCGGCTGCGGTGTCGTGTTCGACGTTGATCGTGCGCGTCTGCTGCGTGCCGACCGGATCCAGGCAGCTGCCGGTCGCTGCCGAGACGGTGGTGGTGAGCTGGTAGGGGCCCGTCAGGTCGACGCCGGGGTTCAACTGGGGGACGGCCGGGCGCTTGGTGCCCTGCGCCGTGCCCGTCTCCGCGCACGGATTGGCGACGCCGACGTCGCGGCTGGAGTAGGTGCCGTTGAAGCCCGAACCGCTCGAGGTGAACGTGATCGTGGTCGAGAACTCCAGCGACGGCACGGGCACCACGTAGGTCAGCGTGATCCGCGTACCCTGCAGCGTGCCGCGGATCGCATCGGGGGTGCCACCGTCGATCGTCACGACGCCGGTGGCCGTGTCGTGCGCCAGCGTCATCGGCCGCGTGAACGTGGTCCCCACCGGGTCGGGGCAGCTGCCGTTCGCCGTGCTGACGGTCAGCGTCAGGTCGTAGGTGCCGCTCAGGTCGACACCGGGGTTGAGGGGCGAGATCGGCGTCGAGCCGCCACCGCCGCCGCCACAGGCGGCGAGAACCAGCGGCATCAGGAGGAGGGAGAGACGGAAAGTACGAGGAGCGCGGAAGTTCATCGGAGGAATCGCCGGTCGGCCGTGCCGGTCGGGCACGCCCACGGGCAGTCGCGCATGCGACGTTCGCCACCGATCTGGTCGCAGATTTCGCGAAATCCCCCCACACCCCACCCCACACCCCGCCCCAAACCACGACCCGAAGCCGCGCGGAGGCGGGCCCCTCACCCCACCAAGCACGCATCCGGAACCCCGACACCGCTGCCCTGCGAAAGCAACCCACCCCACCCGAGCGCGCCGATTTCGTCGTCCTGCAAGGAGGGCGAC
>CAYMRG010000733.1:0-2497 GCA_964392555.1 uncultured candidatus Brocadiaceae bacterium | reverse complement strand
CGCCGCCGAACGCGAAGGCGTGATGCCGAGCGCCGAGGACGTTCGCGCCTACTGGGCCAGGCTGCAGGAACAGCTGCGCGCCGCCGGCCACAAGCCCGAGGAGTTCGCCGCGATCCGCAACGCCTCCGAACGGCAGATGCTCGCCGACCTGGCGGTCCAGGTGGCGCAGGAGCGACTGGTGCGCAAGGCGCTCGGGCTGCGCGCCGACGAGGCGGTCCGCGGCGAGATGCTGAGTCTGTGGATCGGCGAGGAACGCAAGCGCGCCGCCCCGGTGACCGATCCCGACGCGCTGCCGGTCGGCACGGCGGCCCGCGTCGGCGACAGCGAGATCCCGATCATCGACGTCGGGGCCCTGCTGTTGCGCACCAGCGAGGACGACGAGGTCGCCTACTACGTGCGCATGGCGGTGTTCCTGCGCTGCCTCGAGGCCGAGGCCAAGCGTCGCGGCGTGACGCTGGACGACACGGACTACGACGCGGCGATCGCCGACTACCGGCGCCGCGCCGCCGGCGACCCACGCCTGGGCGGTGCGTCGTGGGAGCAGATCCTCGAGGGCGAAGGCCTGACCGTCGACTCGCTGCGCCGGCAACGCGTGTTCCGCGCCAAGGTGCTGCAGAAGAAGCTCGCCGATGTGATGTTCCCCGACGACCAGCTCGCCGCCGAGCTCGCCGGCGACCGCGCGGCCGTGCTCGCCCGCATCGGCCCGCGCCGACACCTCGGCATCATCTTCCTGCGCGCGCTCGACGAGCCGAACGGCCTGATCCCGCTCGATTTCCCCGCGGCCCTGGCGAAGCTGCAGGAGCTGCGGCGCCTGCTCGCCAACGAGGAGTTCGCGAAGGTCGCGCGCCTGCAGAGCCAGGATCCGCGCACGGCGACCAAGGGCGGCGACGCCGGCTGGTTCCGCCGCACGGCCAGCGACCTGCCGGACGCCGTGCTGGCCGCGGCGTTCGCGCTGCAGCCGGGCGAGGTCTCCGAGCCGGTCCGGGGCACCGAAGGCTGCTTCCTCGTCAAGGTGCTCGACGTCGAACCGATGCCGAGCGACGCGCAGCTGCTGACCGCGTTGCGCGACGACCACGCCGAGCGCTTCGGCCAAGGCCTGCTCGACGGCGCGGCGATCACCTTCCCGTCGGCTGCGCCACAACCGGGCGACAGCCCCAAGGCCGGCCGGTGAGCGAGCCACTGCCCTTGCCCTTGCACGGCGACGAGCGCCTGCGGACCGCCGTGCTGACCGGCACGCGCTGGCTCGACCGTGTCACCTGCTGGCGACCGCGCGACCCGGACGGGCTCGTCACCGGCGAACACGAGACGGCGGCGATCCTGCTGGCCGGCACGTTCGACCTGGTCGGCGGCACCAGCGTCTGGCCAGCGCGCGGCGCGCGCACCGAGCCGTTCGCCGGTCGACCGATGGTCGTGTTCCTGCCGCCGCACAGCGAGTTCCGCACCAGCAACGGGCATGGCGAGATCCTGCTGCTGGCCGCGCGCCAGCCGGTCGCGCCCGCCGAGCCGGTCGGCCGCGAGGCGTTGGCCCGGAAACCGCTGCTGCCGCTCGCCGGCAGCGGCAAGGCGTTCGATCCGAGTTCGGGCGAATGGAAGCCGGCCGAGACGTTCGCCACGGCCGCCGAGTCGCTGCCGCCGCGCCGCTTCGAGCGGCTCGCCGTCGGCGCGTGCACGGTCGAACGACTGCTCGGCCCCGACTACAAGGCGGCGACGCTGTGCGTCGACGAGGTCGCGCTCACCGCCGGGCAGACGCTCGACCTCGGCGACATCCCGGCGCGGCCGCCGTGCGACGAGCTGCTGGTGTTCGTGCGCGCCGAGCAGCATGCCGTGGTCGGCGCCGGAGCGACCGCCCGCGAGCTGCACGGCGACGCGGTCCACGTGCTCGCGCCCACGGCGTGTGCCGGCTTCACGCTCCGCGCGCTCGCCGGCCGCGTCTACGCCGCGATCGCCTACGCCGGCAAGCCGGCCAGCGGTTCGTAGCCGACCACTGTGACGGCGGTTTCGTCGGCCAGCGCGAGCCGCGTGCCGATCGCCTGGAAGTCCTTCGGCAGGTAGCCGACGCCGAGCCGGCCGTCGCCGTCGGGCAGCGGCACCGCGTGCATCACGCGGCCGACCGCGAGCTGGTCCTCGGTCTCCTGCAGCGGCTGCGGCGCGGTGATCGCCGGCCCCGCCGCGAGCGCCAGCAGGCACAACGCGCGGTTGGTGTGGCCATAGGTGTGGATGCGCGCGACCACTTCCTGGCCGGTGTAGCAGCCCTTGTCGGTCGCGCAGTGGTCGTCGAGATCGGCCTCGAGCGCCAGCGTCGTCGGATCGGTCTCGACGCCGACCCGCACCAGCCCGGCGAGCATCCGCAGGCACTCGGCGTGCTCGGCGGGCAGCGGGCGCGTCGCGCGGCCGTCGGCAGGCGACGCGGGCGCTGGCCCATGGGCGCGCGCGAACGCGACCCCGCGGCGCGCGAAGCGCAGCGCGAGGCCGCCGTCGGCCGCGCGCGCCGCCTCAC
>CAYMRG010000732.1:0-2525 GCA_964392555.1 uncultured candidatus Brocadiaceae bacterium | reverse complement strand
ACACGGTGACACACGGCGGCAGGAAGTGCAGCGCGCGGAAGCCCTTGATGAACTCGCCGAAGATGCGGACCGCGCGCCAGAACTCGCCGAAGCGGCTGCGCGGGCCGGCGAGGAACTGCTGTTCGCCCTGGTCGCGCGAGGTCTTGCCCCACTCCGGGCTCTGCTGCCGCGGGTCGTTCAGGTTCATCGCGCGCTACCCTTCGGCCCGCGCGACCGCGACCATGCGGCGGAACACGATCATGCCGTCGCCGTCCTCGGGCAGCGTGCCGCGTTCGAGCTGCGTGCGGCGCCAGTCGGGCATGTGGGTCGGCAGCCACGCGCGGTCCGGGTGCGGCATCACGCCGAGCACGCGGCCGGTGCGGTCGGTGAGGCCGGCGAAGCCGAGCGGCGCGCCGTTGGGGTTCTCGGGGTAGTGCTCGGTCGGCCTGCCCGCGTGGTCGACGTAGCAGACCGCGGCATAGCCCTCGTCGCGCAGCATCGCCTGCACCGCGGCGTCGCGCGCGATCAGGCGACCTTCGCCGTGCGCGGCAGGCCAGCGCAGCGTCAGGTCGGGCGGCAGGAAGACGCAGCGCGATTTCTGCGTGCGCAGCGTCACCCAGCGGCACTCGTAGTGGTTGCTGAGGTTGTGGGTCAGCGAGACCTCCTCCTCGAGCTTGCCCTGCGTGCACGGCAGCAGGCCGAGCCGCACCAGCACCTGGAAACCGTTGCAGATGCCGAGCGCGAGGCCGCCGCGTTCGACGAACCTCAGGATGCGGTCGCCGAGCCGGTGCTTCATCTCCTGCGCGAGCACGCGGCCGGAGCTGATGTCGTCACCGTAGGCGAAGCCGCCAGGCACCGCGAGGATGCGGAAGCGGTCGAGCAGGTCGGGTGCGGCCAGCAGCTGCTGGATGTGGACGTATTCGGGAGCGCCGCCGGCGCGCGCGAACGCGAAGTGCGTCTCGCGTTCGCAGTTGATGCCGGGCGCGCGCAGCACGAGGACCTTGGGCTCGTTCATCGGCCGACCTCCGCGCACAGCGTGCCGTCGAGGTCGAGCGGGCGCTTCCAGGCGCGTTCGGCGTCGGCGACGGCGACGCGGGCGAACGGTGCCCCTCGGGAATGGAACTCGAGCATCGGTTCGGCGGTGACCTCGCCGATCACGGCGTGGGGAACGTGGCGGAGGTTGACCGCGAGATCGGCGAGGCGGTCGGCCGGCACCTCGAGGACGAAGCGGCTCTGCGACTCGCTGAACAGCACCTGTTCGGGCCGGAGCGTGCCCGCGGTCGGCACGGCGGCGACGTCGACGCGCGCGCCGACCTTGCCGCCGATCGCCATCTCGGCGACCGCCGCGGCGAGCCCGCCTTCGCTGCAATCGTGCGCGGCGACCGCGCAGCGCGCGGCGAGTGCCCGGGCGACGCCGGCGAGCGTGTCCTTGCCGAGCGCGTGGTCGACGCGCGGCACGTTGGCGCCGAGTTCGCCCTTGGTCTTGTAGTAGACGCTGCCGCCGAGCTCGTCCTTGGTCGTGCCGACCACGACCAGCCGGTTGCCGGCGCGCTTGAAGTCGCTGGTCAGCGTGCGTGTGACGTCGGCGATCACCGACATCGCCGTGACCAGGATGCAGCCGGGGATGCGGATCGTGCGGTCGCCGGCGCGGAATTCGTTGTGCAGCGAGTCCTTGCCGGAGACGAATGGCGTGCGGTAGGTGACCGCGAGCGCGCACAGCGTCTCGGTCGCGCGCACCAGCTCGCCGAGCGCCTGCGGGTCCTTGGTGCTGCCCCAGCAGTAGTTGTCGAGCACCGCGGTGTAGTCGGGGTCGCCGCCGGTCGCGACGACGTTGCGCATCGCCTCGTCGAGCGAGCACTCGGCCATCGCGCCCGGGTCGATGCGGCTGTAGCGCGGATTGAGCCCGTTGGCGATCACGACGCCGCGCCGCGAGCCGAGCTTGGGCGCGAGCACCGCCGCGTCGGCCGGGCCGTCCTCGCGCACGCCGCACAGCGGCTTGCCGGCGGACGCGGCCTGCACCTCGTGGTCGTACTGGCGGATGATCCACTCCTTGCTGCAGACGGAGTAGTCGGCGAGCACGGCGAGCAGCGCCTTGCCGACGTCGCGCTCGGGCGGCAGGTTCGGCTCGCGGTGCTGGCCGGGCACGTAGACGGCCTCGCGTTCGCGGCCGGGCAGGCCCTTGTGCAGGAAGTGCAGGTCGAGGTCGGCGTGCACCGTGCCCGCGAACTTGACCACCAGGTGGTCGGTCGCGGTGAACGTGCCGAGCACGGTCGCCTCGCAGCACTCCTCACGGCAGACCTGCAGCAAGCGCTCGAGCTTCGCCTTTGGCACCGCGAGCACCATGCGTTCCTGCGCCTCGCTGATCCAGATCTCCCACGGCGACAGGCCCTGGTACTTCAGCGGCGCATGCTGCAGCTCGATCTCGGCGCCGAGGCCTTCCGCCATCTCGCCGATCGCCGAGCTGAAGCCGCCGGCGCCACAGTCGGTGATCGCCGAGAACAGGTCCTCGTCGGCGCAGCGCAGCACCGCGTCCATGACCTTGCGTT
>CAYMRG010000731.1:0-2527 GCA_964392555.1 uncultured candidatus Brocadiaceae bacterium | reverse complement strand
CTGCGGCGCGGCGAGCCGACCGTGCTGCCGGCCGTGCCCGCACTGGTCCGCGTGTTGCTCGCCGCGCCCGGCGAGCTGCCGGCCAGCCTGCGCCTGGTGCTGTCGGCCGGCGCGCCGCTGCCGCCGGCGGTCGCGACCGCGTTCCGCACGCGGCACGGCCGGCCGGTGCACGCGTTCTACGGCGCCACCGAGAGCGGGGGCATCTGCTACGACCGCGACGGTGGTGCGGCGGAGCGTGGCACCGTCGGCACACCGGTCGAAGGCGCCGCCGTCGATCTCGCGCCGGACGGGCGCGTCCGCGTCCGTTCGCCGGCCGTCGGCACGGCGCTGCAAGCCTGCGTGGACCTCCACGACGGCGTGTTCACCGCGCCCGATCTCGGCCTGCTCCGCGACGGCGAACTGGCGCTGCTCGGCCGCGAGGGCGAGGTCATCGACTGTGGCGGCCACAAGGTCCAGGTGCGCGAGGTCGAACGGGTCATCGAGGGGCTCCCCGGCGTGCGCGACGTCGCGGTGGTGCCCTGGCGCGACGACGGCGGCCGCGCGACCTGCGCCGCGCTCGTCGCCGGCACCGGCGTCGCCGAGGCCGACGTGCGCCGGCACTGCCTGGCCCACCTCGCCGCCGCGAAGGTGCCGCGCTGCATCGTCGTCGTCGCCGAGCTGCCGCGCAGTTGCCGCGGCAAGCTCCAGCGTTGCGACGTCGAACGCCTGCTGGCGACCCACAGTGCCGATCGCGAGTGCGCGCCGTGAGCGAGTCCTGGATCGGCCGCGTCGCGACGCTGCCGCTGCGGGCGCCACACCTGACGTGGCTGTTCGTCGTGCTCGTGTCGATCGCCGCGTTCGCCGCCTGGCCGCGCGTGCATTTCGAACCCGACGTGTCGCGGCTGCTGCCGGCGGACCATCCACACGTGCGCATCGCCGAGCTGCTCGACGACCGGTCGCGGCCGGCGCGCTCGCTGTGGATCCTGCTGCGCGGCGACGACCTGCCGCGCCGCGTCCCCGCGATCGCCGCGGCGCTGCGCGCTTCGCCGCTGGTCGCCGGCGTCGCGGCGACGCGGCAGGAGCTGTTCGCGGCGTTCGTCGAGCGCGCGCAACAGGCGCCGCTGTGGTTCCTCGGTGCCGCCGAGCTCGCGGCGCTGCAGGCGAAGTTGCTGCCGCCCGGCCGCGGTGAGGCCGTCGCCTCGCTCGCTGCCGACCTGGCCGACGATCCGGTCGCCGCGCGCGAACTCGGCGTCCGCGATCCGCTCGGCGTGCGCTGGCTGTGGGCGGAGCGCGACCCGGCGAAGGCGTTCGGCCTGATGGCCGGCACCGACCTGGCGATCCTCGCCGACGGCAGCCAGGCGCTGTTGCGGCTCAACGGCACGCGCGACGCGTTCGACGCCGACTTCGCGACCGAGCTGATGGCGCACGTCGACCGCGTGCTGCAGGGGCAGCCGTGCGAGGTGTTCGGCGGCTACGCGGTGGCGCGCGGCGACCAGCAGCGGATCCGCGCCGACTTCGAGCGCTCGAGCATCTGGTCGGTCGCGATCATCGCGCTCTACCTCTGCTGGGTGATGCGCGGCATCCGCCTGCCGCTGTGCGTGCAGGTGCCGGCGATGCTGTCGATCACCTGGGCGATCCCGCTCGGCAGCCTGTGGTTCGGTCCGCTGCCGACCGTCGCCGTCGCCGCGGTCGCCGTGCTCGGCGGGCTCGGCGTCGACTTCGCGATCCACTACGCGGCGAAGTATCGCGACGAACGGCGCACGAAGTCGCACCGCGACGCAGTGTTCGCCGTGCAGCGCGACACCGCGCCCGAGCTGCTGATCGACATGGCGACCACCGCGGTGACGTTCCTCGCGGTCGGCGCCAGCAGCCTGTCGGGCCTGCGCGCCTTCGGCTGGCTGCTGGCGCTCGGCCTGGTCTGCAGCGTGCTCGTCACGCTGACCGCGCTGCCGCTGCTGCTGCGGTTCGCTGGCGAACGGCAGGATCCCGAGGTGAGCTGGCTGGCTGCGCTCGCCGACCGCTGGGCGCACCATCGCGCTGCGCGCCGCGTCGCGGCGGCCGTGCTGGCCGGTGCCGTCGTCGGCGTGGTCGCGATCCTCTGGCACGGTGTGCCGCTGCGCGCCAGTCCCGACGCGCTGCGTCCCGACGACGACCCGGTCGCCGCCGCGCGTGGGCGCATCGAGGATCGGCTCGGCTTCTCGACGGTGCCGGTCGCGCTGCTGTGGCCGCTCGACCGCGAACCGTCGCCGCTGCAGGCCGGGCTCGAACGGCTGCGCGACCAGGGCGTGCTGCGCTTCTGGAGCGGCGTCGAGGCGAGCGAGACCGCGGCGGCGCGCGCGCGCATAGCCGCGTTCCGGGCCGCGACCGCCGGCTTCGCCATCGCCGCCGCGGCCGATTTCCGCGCCGCGGGCCTCGCCAGCGAGCCGTTCCGGCCGGCGCTCGACGAGCTGGCCGCGCGGCTCGCCGCCGATCCGCCGCCGGCCGCGCCGACCGTGATCGACCTCGACGGCCGCCGCTGGCGCGTCGTCTCGGCGTGGCCCGTGCACCG
>CAYMRG010000730.1:0-2538 GCA_964392555.1 uncultured candidatus Brocadiaceae bacterium | reverse complement strand
CGCGCTCTATTTCCGCGACACCCGCCCGGCCGCCAGTGCCGCGCAGATCAAGATGATCCAGCGGGAGCACATGCAGAACCGCGGCTACGGCGACATCGGCTACCACTTCCTGATCGACCCGTCGGGTCGCGTCTGGCAGGGCCGCGACATCCGCTACCAGGGCGCCCACGCCAGCGGCGACAACAACCGCGGCAACATCGGCATCTGCATGCTCGGCAACTTCCTGCACGGGCGTGGTGGCCAGGGGCCGACCCCGGCCCAGGTCGCGGCGATGCGCGGCCTGGTCGCCAGCCTGCTGCAGCGCTACCAGATCGTCCCCGACCGCATCTACTGCCACAGCGACTTCAAGCCGACGCAGTGCCCGGGCCCGCTGATGGAACCGGTGGTCGCCCAGATGGTCCGCGACCTGCGCACCAGCGGCGTCGGGACGCTGGCGGCTGCCGCTGCCGGCCACTAGCGAGGCCGGCCACCAGCAAGCCCGCCCACCAGCAAGGCCGGCGCCGCCACCGGGATCGCGCAGCAGCCGACTCGCCTGCGACGGGTCCGTTGGCCGATAGCCGGACATGCAAGCGAGCAGCCATCCCGCCGCGCCGGCGCCCCTGCCGGGCACCCGGACGAGCTGCGCGCTGCTGACGCTGTTCACGATCCTGCTGGCGTGGCCTTCGCCGGAGCTGAACCTCGCGATCGTCGTCCGGCCTGGCTACTTCGCGCTGCTCTACTGGTACTTCCGGCACATCGGCCGGCACAGCCCGGAGCTGCAGGGCCAGGCGATGCAGCTGATCCGCAGCGGCTTCGGCGTGCTGTGGCTCGGCTTCACCCTGAGCGCCGTGCTGCACTTCGCGGGACTCGAACCGCTGCATCCGGCCTTCGCCTACCTGCGCGACGCCTGCGAACGCGGCGCCTTGTTCCTGCTCGGCACGTCGCTGCTGACCTTCGGCCTGATGCTGTGGATCCCGCAGGTGCTCGAGAGCCATCGCGTGCTCGGCGAGCACAACGCGCGGCAGCGCGGCGAGCTGGCCGTCGCCGAGACCGAACGGTCGCAGCTCGAGCGCCGGCTGGTCGACGCCGACCGCCGCGGGCTGCTCGGCGAACTCGCGGCGAGCGTCGCCCACGACCTGCGCAACCCGCTGGCGATCGTCAAGGGCACCGCCGAATCGCTGTGCCGGCGACCGCGCACCCCGGCGGAGGTCGCCGAGCACACCGAGGTGATCCGCCGCAACATCGAGAAGGCCGACCAGACGATCGCCGCGCTGCTGACGCTCGGCCGGCCGCAGGAGACGACGCGCGTCGTCGTGCCGGCGACGACGCCGCTGCGTGAGGTCGCCGACCTCGTCCAGGTGGAGCTGCGGCGCCGCCGCCTGCAGCTCGCGATCGTGGCGGCGCCGGGCGCCGACGAAGCCTCGGTCTACGTCGACCGCACGCTGCTCGCGCAGGCGCTGCTGAACCTGCTGTGGAACGCGATCCAGGCGACGCCGGCCGATGGCCACATCGCCCTGGTCGCGCGCACCTGGCACAGCGGCGGCACGGCACGCACCGCGCTCGCGGTCGCCGACGACGGCGTCGGCATCGAACCCGCCGTCCGGCCTCGCCTGTTCACGCCGTTCTTCACCACCAAGACCACCGGCACCGGCCTCGGCCTCGTCAGCTGCCGCCGCATCGCCAAGGAGCTCGGCGGTGACCTGCGGCTCTACCCGCGGCGGCGGGGCGGCGCGCGCGCCGTCCTGCTGCTGCCGGCCAACGAGCGCGCGACGGCCGCCGCACCGCCGCTGATCGCCGCGGAGGCCGCCCCATGACCACGCCGCGCCTGCTGATCGTCGACGACGAACCCGACCTGCGCTGGGTCCTGCGCGGGCTGTTCGAGGACGAAGGCTTCGCCGTGCGCGAAGCCGGCACCGGCGCCGACGCGCTGGCGGATCTCGCGCACCACGACGCCGACGTCGTGCTCAGCGACATGCGCATGCCGGGCATGCAGGGCATCGAACTCGTCCGCGTGCTGCGGCAGCGCACCCCCGACCTGCCGGTCGTGCTGTTGAGCGCCGTCGAAGACCTCGCGACCGCGGTCGACGCGATCAAGGACGGCGCATTCGACTACCAGGCCAAGCCGTTCGACCCGTCGCGGTTGGTGCTCGCCGTGCGCCGGGCCTTCGAGCAGCACACGCTGCGGCGCGAGGTCCGCCAGCTGCGCACCGAGCGGACCACGCCCAACCTCGACTTCGGGCCGAGCCGCGCCGCGCAGGAGCTGCGCCGCACGATCGAACTGGTCGCACCGCAGCCGACGATGTCGGTGCTGGTGAGCGGCGAATCCGGCACCGGCAAGGAGGTCGTCGCCCGCGCGATCCACGCGGTCTCGCCGCTCGCCGACGGCCCGTTCGTCGCGGTCGATTGCGGCGCGCTGCCCGAGCACCTGCTCGAGAGCCACCTGTTCGGCCACACCAAGGGCGCCTTCACCGGCGCGGACCGCGCGCGCCAGGGTCTGTTCCCGATGGCCGACGGCGGCACGCTGTTCCTCGACGAAATCGGCAACCTGCCGCTGGCGCT
>CAYMRG010000729.1:0-2538 GCA_964392555.1 uncultured candidatus Brocadiaceae bacterium | reverse complement strand
GTCTTCAGCACGGCGCTGTCGTTGCCCAACTTCCCCAGCGTGATGGTCGCCGGGGACTTCGACGGCGACGGCGACGACGACCTCGCCCTCAACTTCGCCGGCAACCTGCAGGTCGTGCTCGGCGGACCGACGCTCGGCACCACGGTGTCGCTGGCGGCGAATCCGGCGCTCAACTTCGGCTACGCCCAGGATCTCGACGCCGACGGCCGCGACGATCTGGTGTTGCAGTCCTCGTCGACGCCCCCGTGGCTGGTGAACGTGTTCTTCGGTGATGCCACGACCACGCTGACCGGCCCCACGGACCTGATCCCGGGCGGCGGCCCGAACGGCAGCGACTTCATCGGCCCGTTCGACATCGACGGCGATGGCACGGACGAGATCCTGGCGACCATCCGCAACACGCCGGGCTTCTTCCTGATCCGGCACGACGGCGCGCGCGGGTTCTCACCGCAGCCGTACGGCACGTCGATGAATGCCCCGCTGATCGATCTCGACGGCGACGGCGATCTCGACCAGCTGGTGCCCGCGGCCACCAGCAACGGCTACCAGCGCCTCGAGAACCTCGCCATCTACGGCGCCGCGTGCAGCGGTTCGGCCGGCGCGCCGCAGCTGGACATCGCCAGCGCGATCCCGGGCAACGCGGCGTTCGCCGTGACGATGGCACAGGCGCAGCCGAACACGCTGGCCGCCCTGTTCGTCTCCCTCGCCGGCCAACCGGCGCCGTGCGGACCGCAGGTCGACCTCAACCAGTTGCTCGGCCCTGGCCTCGTGGCGATGACCGACGCCGCAGGGAGCGTGACCTGGCCGCTGCCGCTGCCGCCCGGCCTGCCGGTCGGTCCGTACTACCTGCAGGCCGTGGCCCTCGACCCGGCCGGCGCGCTGACGATCGGCGGGGCCGTGCTGTCGGCGACGCGCGGCAGGACGATGCGCGTGTACTGACCGACACGCGGCGCGCCGTGGACAGAATGCGGGCGACCTGAGCGACCTCGCCCTGCCCCTGCCGCGCTCGGGGCCGCGCGGTACTCTCGCTGCGCACCTCCTCACCCCGCCATCGTGGGGCCTTGGGCGCCGATGTCGACCACCATGAGTTGCCGCACCCTGTTCGCCGCCGGCGCCGTCGCGACGGCCTCGCTGACCGCACAATGTGCGACCACGTGGGCGTCCGGGTCCGCGCTGCCAGGCATCAACGGTCCCGTCAACGCCATCGTGACCTGGGATCCGGACGGCGCGGGCCCGCAACCGCCCGTGCGGGTGGTCGGCGGCCTGTTCACCTTCGCCGCGAACCAGCCGGCGAACGCGATCGCCACCTGGGATCCGGCCAGCGGGGCGTGGTCGTCCCTCGGCGGCGGCCTCGCCGGTGCGTCGGCGAGCGAAGTCATGGCGCTGGCGGTCCTGGCCAACGGCGATCTGGTCGCAGGCGGCAACTTCGTGACCAGCAGCGGTATCCAAAACCTGGCGCGCTGGAATGGCTCCACCTGGTCGGCGCTCGCCCCGCTCGGCAGCTTCGATGGGGCGATCCGCGCACTCGCCGTGCTGCCGAACGGCGACCTCGTCGCCGGCGGTTCCTTCACGGTGGTCGGCGGCGTGGCTTGCAGCTGCGCGGCACGGTGGGACGGCGTCACCTGGTCGCCCCTGGCCGCAGGCCTGTGGGGAACGGGCCCGCTGCAGCCACCGCCAACGGTGAGCACTCTCGCGGTGTTGCCGGGTGGCGACCTGATCGCCGGTGGCTACTTCAGCCGTGCGGGCTTCGTCGCTGCCAGCAACATCGCGCGCTGGAACGGCACGTCCTGGTCGGCGCTCGACGCCGGTGTCAGCGATGAGGTCTGCGCGCTGACCGTCGCGCCGAACGGCGACCTGCTGGTCGGCGGTCGATTCACCGCGGTCGGCAGCGCGTTCCTGACGGCGTCCCGGCTGGCGCGCTGGAACGGCACCGCCTGGGCGCCGGTCGCGAGCAGCATCGGCGGAGCGTTCGGAACGAAGGTGGCGGCCATCGCCCTGCTGACGAACGGCGACCTGATCGTCGGCGGCACGTTCACCACGGTCGGCGCCGTGACGGCTCATGGCATCGCGCGGTGGAATGGCGCGAACTGGTCCGCGTACGGCGCAGGTATCCAGTACGAGGACGTGCGCGCGCTCGCCGTTCTCCCGGGCGGCGACGTGGTCGCCGGCGGCAACTACACCGTCGCCGGTGCCACGACGGCGCTCAACCTGGCGCGGTGGGACGGCGCCGTATGGGCTGCGGTGCAGTCCGGCATCGCCGGCGTGGGCACGCTGCTGGGCCTGCCGAACGGCGACCTGGTGGCAGGTGGCACGTTCCCGGAGATCGCCGGGGTGCCTGCCAACAACGTGGCCCGATGGGACGGCACGACGTGGACCGCGCTGGGCGGCGGTCTCACGCCATCGGCGACGCCCTGGCTCACCGCCACGTGCCTCGCGGCATTGCCCAGCGGCGATCTCGTCGTCGGCGGGACGTTCGCGAGCGCCGGCGGCGTCCCGGCGCAGAACATCGCCCGCTGGGACGGTTCGACGTGGTGGCCG
>CAYMRG010000728.1:257-2544 GCA_964392555.1 uncultured candidatus Brocadiaceae bacterium | reverse complement strand
GCGATCGCCGGGTCGGTGCCTTCGACGATCGCGACCTGGGCGTCGAACTGCGACTGGCCGCGTTGCAGCAGCAGCGCGAACACCAGCGACTGCGCCGACGACGGTTCGCGCGCCGCCGCGATCACCTCGAGCGGCAGGTCGCGCAGCAGTTCGCGCGCGGCGACGACGTGGTGCGGCTGCGGGTCGCCGACCGAGCCGACGATCCGGGTTGCCAGCACGTCGGCCGTGCGCGGCCGCGGCGTCGGCGCCGGCGCGCCTGGGCCCGCGCCGGCGAACCCCGCGGCGCCCGTCGGCGGCGCGATCGCGGTCACCGCCGCGACCGGGTCGTGCGTCTGCCGCACGCTCTTCAGGTAGCCGGGCAGCACGCGTTCGATGCGCTTCTCGATCGGCGGGTGGGTCGCGAACGCACCGCCGAACCAGCGCGTCATGCCGTCGGCGAACAGCATGTGGCTCGCCTCCTCGGTGTGCGGCGTGTCGAGCTTGCCGCCGATGCCGGCGATCTTCGCCAACGCGGCGCCGAGGCCGCGCGGATTGCGCGTGTACTGCACCGCGCTCGCATCGGCGAGGAACTCGCGCTGCCGCGACAGCGCCGACTGGATCAGGCGCGCGAACAGCACGCCGATCCAGCCGATCGCCATCAGTGCCACGCCGAACAGCACCAGCGCCGCGACGCCGCCCTTCTTGTCGCTGCTGCCGCCGCCGCGGCCGACCGCGCGCACGACGATGCGGCCGATCGTCGCGATACAGACGATGCCGAACAGCACGCCCATCAGGCGGATGTTCAGCCGCATGTCGCCGTGGAAGACGTGGCTGAACTCGTGCGCGATCACGCCCTGCAGCTCGTCGCGCGACAGCGTCTCGAGCGTGCCGCGCGTCACCGCGATCGCCGCGTCGGTCGACGCCCAGCCGGCCGCGAACGCGTTGATCGAGCGTTCGGCGTCGAGCACGTAGACCTCGGGCACCGGCACGCCCGAGGCGATCGCGATCTCCTCGACGACGTTGCGCAGCATGCGCTCCTGCGGGTCGGTCGTGTCGGGCGGCACGAGCTTGCCGCCGAGCAGTTGCGCGACCTTGCCGCCGCCGCTGCGCAGCTGCGCGGTCTTGAACCACGTCGCCAGGCCGATCACCAGCAGCGTGCCCGCGGTGACCACCAGCAGCACGTCGGGCTGCCACGCGTCCCGCCCTTCGCCGGTGAGTCGCAGGATGCCGACCGCGGCGAAGTAGATCGCGACGACGATGCCGAGCACCGCCAGCAGGAACAGGATCACCAGCCGGCGCGACGCCGCGCGCGCCTGTTCCTGGTGGCCGAAGAAGTCCATTCCGCTCATATCGGCCGGCCTCCCGCAGCCATCACACCCCTTCCAGGTCGAACAGCGTGACGCCGGCGCGCCGGTGCACGAACACGCCGCCGCCGCAGGCGCGGAAGTCGCGCGCCAGCCGTTCGCGGTACCACGCCGCGCTGCGCAGGTGCACCGCCCCGTCGGTGCGCGTGCGGTCGCAGTTCTCGCGCCAGTCGCGATCGGTCAGCGCCTCGAGGTAGAGCGCGCCCTGGCACCAGCGGCCGAGGTTGCGCAGCGCCTTGGCCGCCGCGTCGTCGTCGAGATACTGCAGCACGCCCTGGCAGACGACCAGGTCGAACGCGTCGCGGCCGGTCGCGCGCTTGCAGTCGAGGTCGACGACCGAGCCGTGGATCCAGCCGTGGCGGCGGCACAGGTGCTCGCTGAACTCGACGCCGCGGTAGACGGCGCGCGGCCACAGCGCCGCCGCCGCGGTCCGCCAATGGCCCTTGCCGCAGCCGACGTCGAGGATCGCGCGGACCGGCACGTCGAGGTAGCGCAGGTAGGCGGCGACGAACCCCGCGAGCTTCCTGATCGCCGGCAGGTCGCTGACGCGCGTCGCCGGGTCGTCGTAGAACTTCGCGTAGTAGGTCGCGTCGAACGGGGTGCCCGCCGCCGTAGGGGCCGCGGCGGGGGCGGGGCGACGATTCGGTGGTGCGGACCGCGGCGGCATGCTCGCCCTTCACTCTCGCGAACGGGCCGGGTTGCCGCAAGCCGACTCTGTCGTTTGGCGCGTCGACGCCTACGGGTAGCCGACGACACCCATCGCCACATCGGACACGACGGCGCCGAGGGTGTTGGCCGCAGGGTCGAGCACGAGGGCCTGGTTGTAGAAGACCAGTCCGACGAGGCTCGGCAGATCGGGGATGGGCAGTTCCCAGACGGCCTGCCCCCCGTTGCCGACGATCGGGCCCGTGGCGTCGAGAGCGACCTGCCATGTGCAGCCCATG
>CAYMRG010000728.1:0-247 GCA_964392555.1 uncultured candidatus Brocadiaceae bacterium | reverse complement strand
CCCGCCCAGGCCGACGGGTGGCAGCTGCTGCAGCCCCATGGCGAGGATGGCGACGTTGGCCGGCAGGTCGAACAGGCGCACCCGGTGGGTTCTGCCGATGCGCGGCGTGTCGCGAGGGATCAGGCGCGCGGCCGGCAGGGTTCCGGCGCAACCCGGCGCGATTGCGAAGTAGGTCGAGGTCGGGCCGACGCGCGCGGCGACGTTCCTGTAGCTGGCGTCGACTTGCAGATACGACTCGCCTCGCGCC
>CAYMRG010000727.1:0-2553 GCA_964392555.1 uncultured candidatus Brocadiaceae bacterium | reverse complement strand
CGCAGGGTTCGGGCGACGTGAAGTACCACCTCGGCGCGTCGGCCGACTACCGGACCGACAGCGGCGTCGACATCGCGCTCGAGCTGGCGTGCAACCCGAGCCACCTCGAGGCCGTCGATCCGGTCGTCGAGGGCATGGCGCGCGCGCGCCAGGACCAGCTGCCGGCCAGTGCCGACCACGACGCGTGGCAGAAGGTGCTGCCGATCCTCGTCCACGGCGACGCGGCGTTCGCCGGCCAGGGCGTCGTGTTCGAGACGCTGCAGATGTCGCAGCTGCACGGCTACCGCACCGGCGGCACGGTCCACGTCGTCGTCAACAACCAGATCGGCTACACGACGTCGCCCAAGGACTCGCGCAGCACGCCGTTCTGCACCGACGTCGCAAAGGCGATCCAGGCGCCGATCTTCCACGTCAACGGCGACGATCCGCTGGCCGCGGTGCGCATGGTCCGGCTGGCGGTCGAATACCGCGCGCGCTGCCACAGCGACGTCGTGCTCGACATCGTCTGCTACCGCCGCCACGGCCACAACGAAGGCGACGAACCGAGCTACACGCAGCCGTTGCTCTACAAGCAGATCGAGGCGCACCCGACCGTGCGGCGGATCTACCAGGACTACCTGATCCGCGCCGGCGTGCTGCAGGCGGACGAGGTCGCCGGCTACGACGCGAAGGTGCAGGCGCGGCTCAAGCAGTCGCTCGACGAGGTGCGCGCGACCGAGCCGCCGCCGGTCGTGCTCGCCGAGGATGCGGGCGATGCCGAGTGGGCGCCGCGCGTGCCGGTGGTGCCGCTCGCCGAGCTGCGGCGGCTGTCGGACCGCCTGCTCGACTGGCCCGCGGACTTCCACGCGCACCCCAAGGTCCAGGTCGTGCTCGGCCGCCGCGCCGAGATGCTCGCCGGCAAGCAGCCGATCGACTTCGCGACCGCCGAGACGCTCGCGTTCGCGACTCTGGTCACGCAGGGCGTGCCGGTGCGGCTCGCCGGCCAGGACAGCGGTCGCGGCACGTTCAGCCAGCGCCACGCCGCGCTCTACGACGCCGAGAACGGCCGCCGCTACGTGCCGCTGAACCACCTCGCCGACGGCCAGGCGACGTTCGCCGTCGTCGACTCGCTGCTCAGCGAAGAGGCTGCACTCGGCTTCGAGTACGGCTACAGCACGACCGTGCCGACCGGGCTGACCCTGTGGGAGGCGCAGTTCGGCGACTTCGGCAACGGCGCGCAGATCCAGATCGACCAGTTCCTCGCCGCCGGCGAGGCGAAGTGGCAGCAGGCGTCGGGCCTGACGCTGCTGCTGCCGCACGGCTACGACGGCCAGGGCCCCGAGCACAGCTCGGCGCGGCTCGAGCGCTTCCTGCAGCTCTGCGCCGAGAACAACCTGCGGGTCGCCAACCCGTCGTGCGCGGCCAGCTACTACCACCTGCTGCGTCGCCAGGCGCTCGACCCGCAGCGGAAGCCGCTGGTCGTGATGACGCCGAAGAGCCTGCTGCGGCAGAAGGAGGCCGGTTCGGCGCCCGAGGAACTCGGCGACGGCGAGGTCGCGTTCCTGCCGGTTCGCGACGACCCACGCCTGGCCGGGGCGAAGGCGCCAGCCGCCGTGCGCCGCGTCGTCGTCTGCTGCGGCAAGGTCTACTACGACCTCGTCGAAGCGCGCGGAGACGACGCGACGATCGCGCTGGTGCGCTGCGAACTGCTCTACCCGTGGCCCGCGAGCGCGATGGCCACGCTGCGCGAGCGCTACGCCCGCGCCGAGTTCGTCTGGTGCCAGGAGGAGCCGGCCAACATGGGGGCGTGGAGCTTCGTACGTGATCGTTTCCCGTGGGCCGGATACGCTGGTCGGCGTGCTGCGGCGAGCCCGGCGACCGGGTCGCTGCAGAAGCACAAGGCCGAACAGGCTGCGCTGCTCGCGCAGGCCCTCGGCCGCGCCTGACCGTCCGCCCCGCAGTTGCCATGCACTCGCCCCATTCGCTCGGCATCACGCTGTTGGTCGCCGCATTCAGCGGCATCGCGATCTGGCCCGAAGCCATCGTCGGCGGCCGCGTCGTCGCGGCTCCGGCCGTCGCCGTGGCCGACGTCCAGCTCGCCGCGCGCGACCTCGCGCGCGCCGTGCTGTGGCTCGGCGACGGCGCGTTGCCGGTCGGCGATCGCTACGAACGTTCGCTCGCCGAATTGACGGGCGCCCAGCGCGCTGCCGTCTGGCGGCTCGTCGAGCTGCACGGTGCCGCCGTCGGCCCCGCGTTCCTCAGCGACGCGCTGCCGGCGCTGCACGCGACGGCCCCGCAGAGCGTTCGCTTCGCCTTCGCCGCGCCGACCGCCGACCAACCGACATCGCGCTGGTCGTTGGTCGCACCCGCCGCCTCGCTGACCTGCGAGGATCCAGGCCAAGGGGCGATGCACCTGCGCGCCGAATGGCACAAGCCCGACGGCCCCGCCGAAGTCGTGAGCCTCGGCGCGCGCTGACGCGGCGCAGTCTCTTCTGCTCTCTTCTCTTCTCTTCTCTTCTCCTTCTGGTTCTTCCCTTCTGGTTCTTCTCTGTGGTCTCTGTGTTCTCTGTGTTT
>CAYMRG010000726.1:0-2569 GCA_964392555.1 uncultured candidatus Brocadiaceae bacterium | reverse complement strand
GCAGCCGACGCAGGACGGTCGCGATCGCGATGCTCGCCCCCGCGCTGTCGCCGAACGTCGACCCCGGGGTCGCGCGCTGGTCGCGCACGCTGCTCGACGAGGCCCAGGCCAGCCTGCGCCAGCAGCACGGCTTCGCGACCTTCGACTACGGCAACTTCGAGACGCGCGACTGGGACGGCGGCAACGCGCCCGAGTCACCGGCCGGCCAGCGCGGCTGGTACACCTACGACCACCGCGCCCGCTACGGCATCAACTACTACGGGCTGCGCAACCGCCTCGCGATCCTCAGCGAGGCCTACAGCTACGCCGACTTCCCGACGCGGATCGCGGCGACGCGCGCGTTCGTGCTCGAGCTGCTGCACGGCCTGGCGGCTCACGAGACCGAGCTGCTGGCGACGATGGCGAACGCCGACCGCGCGCTCGAGAGCGGCGCGGCGACCGCGTTCGGCTTCGCGACCCGGTTCGCGCCCCCTGAATCGCTCGAGGTGCTGGTCGGCCAGGTCAACCGCGTCGAACAGGACGGCGCGCCGCCGCGGTTCGTGCAGATGCCCGGCGCCACGCCGGAACGGATGCCGGTGTGCCGCGCGTTCGTCGCGACCGAGCACCTCGACCTGCCGGGCGCCTGGGCAATCCTCGACCCGTCGGCCGACGCGCTCGACCGGTTGCAGCGCCACGGCATCGCCGTGCAGCGGCTCGCGGCGGCGACGAAGGTGACCGCCGCGCGGTTCGCGGTCACGGCGAAGAAGAAGCCGAAGCGGCCGTTCCAGGGCCATCAGGAGCTGGTGCTCGACGGCGCGTGGCAGCCCGCCGCGGCGATCGAGCTGCCGGCCGGCACCGCGATCGTCGATCGCCACCAGCGCCTCGCGCGCGTCGCCGCGACGCTGCTCGAGCCGCAGAGCGAGGACGGCCTGTCGAACTGGAACTTCTTCGAGGCGACGACCGGCGAGTTCTTCCCGGTGCTGCGGCTCGCGGCGCGGCCGTAGACGAGCGCGTCGCGCTCACTGCCAGCGGAACAGCCGCAGCGCCAGCGCGAACGTCAGCGCGCCGAAGCCGCCGATCGCCGCGAGCGGCACCGCGACGTCGGCGAGCGAGCCGGGTTCGAGCATGACGTCGCGCAGCGCGCGGTTCAGGTGCGTCAGCGGCATCGCCTCCGCGGCCCAGCGGACGAGGCCGTCGAGCCGGTCGACGTCGAAGAACACCCCGCCGAGCAGCCACATCGGCAGCTGCACGAGGTTCATCAGCCCGGCGACGACCTCGGTCGTGCGCGCGCGGCTCGCGATCAGGCAGCCGAGGCCCGTGAACGCGAGGCTGCCGGCGAGCACCAGCAGCGTGAACGCGAGCACGCTGCCGCGGAACGGCACGCCCCACGCCAGCACGCCGAACGCCAGCACGGCGAGCGCCTCCGGCACCATCAGCACGAAGCGGCCGAACATGAAGCCGAGCACGAACTCGCTCGGCCGCAGCGGCGTGACGAACAGCCGCCGCAGCAGCTTCTGCACGCGCATCTGCACGAGGTTGTAGCCGACCCCCCACATGCCGGCGCCCAGCAGGTTGAGGCCGATCAGCGCCGGGATCAGGAAGTCGATGTAGCGCGAACCCGGGCGATCCTCGGCTTCGCTCGCGATCGCCGAGCCGGGCCCGTCGTGCGCGTCGCGCAGCGTCCGCTCGACGAGCACGCGGGCGAGTTCGGCCTCGGGCCGCGCCGGATCCGAACGCATCACCGGGCCGTCCGCAGCGGCGCGCACCAGCAGGTCGATGCGGCCGCGCGCCAGCGCGCGGTCGGCCGCCGCGGCGTCGAGCTCCTGCACGCGCAACCGCGCGTTGCCGCGCAGCGTCGCGGCCAGCGCGCTGCGGGCGTCCTCGCCGACCGATGCGGCGGCGACCACCGCGACCTCGACCGGCTTCGGCGCGTGCGGCCGGAACGAGAAGCCGAGCACGACCGCGACCAGCACCGGGAACGCGTAGGTCCAGAACACCGCCTCCGGCGTGCGCCAGAACTCGCGGAACGTGGTCGCCGCGACGGCGCGGACGATGCGCAGCTTCATGGCTTGTGGTCCTCGCGCAGGTGGCGCCCCGTCAGGTGCACGAACACGTCCTCGAGCGTCGCCTGGCGCGTCGCCAGGCCGCGCAGGTCGCTGCCGCGCGCGGCGAGCAGCGCCAGCAGGCCCGGCACGACCGCGTGCGGCGTCGTCACGGTCAGCTCGGCGCGGTCACCGTCGACCTCGACGGCGCGCACGCCCGCCAGTTCGCGCAGCGCCGTGAGCGCCGAGCCGTCGCCGAGCCCGGCGGCCTCGACCTCGACGAAGTGCTCGGCGCCGAGCGAACGGATCAGCTCGGCCGGTGTGCCGAGCGCGATCACCTTGCCGTGGTCGACGATCGCGATGCGGTTGCAGAGCTGCTGCGCCTCGTCCATGTAGTGCGTCGTCAGCACGACCGTGCCGCCGCCGGCCTGGTAGGCGCGCACGACCTCCCAGAGCTGCCGACGCGACTGCGGATCGAGCCCGGTCGTCGGCTCGTCGAGGAACAGCAGCTCGGGCGCGCCGAGCAGCGCGGTCGCGACCGCGAGCCG